>JADGHJ010000205.1 GCA_019686175.1 Chloroflexota bacterium
AGCGGGTTGGCGAGGCGGGTTTCCGCGTTTCCGACCCAGTGGGACATGCGAGGTTGACCGCCGCGGGGGGCTGCTAGCGCTCGAAGAACCGCTCCTCGTGGGGATCGCTCACGCGCACGTAGCGGGCCAGCGTCGGGTAGCGCGCGGCGAACGCGGCGAACATGGCGTGCGCGATCTCGCGGTAGGAGAAGTGCCCCGCCGGGCGCGTGCGCACCTCCGCGATGTAGGCGAGCTGGGCCGCGTCCATCTTGAACAGCGCGCGGCGCCGATAGCCCAGCGGCAGCGCGTACTGCGGGAGCTCGGCACCCAGAGTGGCGAGCGCACGGGCCATGGCGCCCGCGCGCTGCATGACCGCGTGGTATTCCGCCTCCAGCCCCACCTCGGCGATGGCCGCAGGCGTGTCGTAACCGTGAACGGGCGTGAACGACTGGAGCACCTGCACGCAGTTGCGGTGGCGGTGCAGGTCCCGGAAGGCGCCGCAGTCGACGCACAGGTCGAAGATGAGCTGATAGCCCGTGCGCGTCTCGCGCAGCGGCGGGTCGTGGGGCCCGCGGTACCGGTGGGCCAGATCGATCAGCTCCGCGCGCTGGGCGGCCGACAGCTCCTCCGCCGCGGCTAGTGCCTGCCGGTAGGAGTAGGGCGTGCAGCGATAGATCAGCGTGGCCACCAGCTCGCGCTCGGGGTCGTGTGGCTCGACGAGATCGACCCCGCGAGCGCCGTCGGGCGCGCGGGCGGGCACGTAGGCGGCTACCGCGGCGGCCAGCTCGGCATAGGTGCGCTGGAGGTACGCGCTCGGCGCCGTGTACTTGACCAGCGTGGGGGCGACCGGGGCTTCCGCCAGCGCGGTCTCCTCGAGCGCTGCCCGCAGCTCCGGCGCGCGGGGCCAGCCGCTCGCTGCCAACGCGTCCAGCAGCGGCCGCAGGCGCCGGGCCTGCGGGTTGAACGCCGGCCGGGTGGTCGCGGCCTCGCGCAGGGCGGCGCCCACCTCGCGCAGCTCCGCCAGCGGCTCCGAGAGCAGCCGGGTGATCTGCCGCTCCAGCGTGCGTGCGCTAGCCAGGTAGCCGAGCCCGGTCAGCGTGCTGGTGGGCAGCAGATAGCGAGCGACATCGAAGGCGCGCGCTCGCACCGTGCGCCGGTACTCGTCGTCGGACAGGTCCGGCGGGCGCTCGCCCGCGTAGCGCTCCAGCCAGCGGGTGGTCAGCGCCTCATGGACGCGTGCGTAGACGGCGAACAGGGCGTCGCAGGTGGCGCGATACTCGGCGGCCAGCGGCGAGGCCGCGATCTCGGGCGGCGTGTAGTAGCGGCGGCGCCGGAAGCTCTGATAGCGCGTCGAACTTTCCTGGGCGTCGACGAGCTGTTCGTCGAGCACCGCGATGGCGGCGACGATCGACACGTTCTCGAGGACGAGCATCAGGTGGGCCAGGTCGGCGATGGAGGCGTGGCCGTACTGGAAGTACCACTGCTCGTAGAAGCGCTCCGCGCCCGCCTGGGTCAGCTCGCTGGCCCACTCCTCGAAAGGACGCGCGGAGCGGCTGAACTTCGCCACCGCGTAGCCCCCCGGCTCCGGCCGCATGCCGTGGACGGCAAACACCCGTCGCTCGGGCTCGCTGGGCTCCGCGGCTGTCGTCTCGGCCCGCTCATGTGTCAGCATCTCGATCTCCTCCGCTCGCGCCTCCGCCTGTCGATTCGCCGCAACAAGCCCGCGTGCGCGTGGGGCTCCGCTAGAGAGAGCTTAGCGCCTGAGGCGGGCTGCTACCTTCAATGTCCTCTTGCAGGCGCATCACGCTTGCCGCCACCAAGCGAGCAGTAGCCGCCCTAGGGGACGGTCGCGTCGGCCTCACAAACTGCGCCGCGCAACGCTCTTGTGATCGGACCAGTGCTACCGGATGCCTGGAGCCCACCGCCCTGGTGGGTAGCGGATGGTCGGGGAGGCTGCAAGGAGCGATGATGTGAGCTCGAGCGTGGACCAGGATATCCAATGCCTGTTGTGTGACCGGGTGATCGCGGAGGTGCGCCGGGGGCGGCTCGTACCGAATCCGAACTACGAGCGCGACGTCACGGCTGCCCTGCGCAGCGGCCGCTGCGGGTACTGCGGCGGCCGCCTGGTGCCGGTGCAGGTGATGCCGCCGCACGGGGAGATCGACTACCGGGTGCGGCGGCGCCGCCGTGCCAAGCCCGCCTGAACGCGCCGACGTAGGCGCGTCTCGTCTCGGCGATACCAGAGGTACAATGAGGGCGGATGGCGCGCACAATCCCCGCGGTGCGGTGAACGGAGGCAGGGCGAATGGACTGGCGATGGCAATGGGGCGGAGCGCTGCTCGGCCTCGCCTTGGCGCTCGGGACGACGGCGGCCTATGCACAGCACTGGCCGGGCTACGGCTACTACGGCTACGGCGCCGGCTTCGATTACGACCGCAACCCCTACAGCTATCCGCGCCCGGCCCTGGCCACCGGCGGCTCGGTGCCCGAGGAGCTAGTGTCCCTCTACGGGGGGTACATGCCCAACGCCTACTACAACGGTGCCGCCTACACCTTGAGCCGAGCAGCAGTGTTCCCTTCCGGGCAGGCGTTCTGCCAGTCGGCGGGCTCGTACCTCTATTGCGCGGACGTGGAGTCCGGCGGCGCCGCGTTGCTGTCGCTGCGCGACGAGGAGGTGGTCCGACCGCGCATCGGGAGCTGGAGCGACCTCCAGCGGAGCGACTCCTCGTTCGGCGGGGTGCTCTCGACCAGCGTGGTAGGCGACACGGCCCAGCTCCGCGGCGTCCTCAGCTCGCCGAGCCGCGGCTCTATCGCCGTCGAGTGCAGCGGGCCGGTGCACGGAGATGTCGCGGCACTCAGTTGCCGCGCGGTGCCGCAGCCGGCAGCCGCCCGCTAAGGCGAGGGCCCCGCGCTCGTGCTCCACACGCGATAGCGCTGCCACTCGACGGGCAGGCGCGAGGCGCCGCGCCAGCGCAGGGGCTCGAGCAGCGGTAGCGCCGCGCCCAGCCGCGGCGTGTGATCGCTGAACTCCGGCCCGAGTGCCAGCAGATGCAGCCCCGGCGGCCCCGGGGCGACCGGTAGCGCCGCCAGCTGGGCGGGCAGGGTCGGATATTCGTCCAGGAACGTGTACGACACCCGCAGCGCCGGCCAGCCCGTGGCGAGATGCGTGGCCCCCACGACGCCCGTGGAGAACACGTACACCTGGCTGCCCGGCCAGGTCGTCGCACGCTTGAACGGCACGCCGACCAGCAGGACGGCCTCGGGGCGCGCGGGTGCGGCCGCCGTGGCCCACGTGGCCAGCGCGTCCAGCGTGGAGCGGGTCGACGCTCCCGCGGCGCGCCACTCGGCGGCCACGCCCACCAGCAAGGTCCCGCATACTAGGACGTACAGCGCGAGCGCCGAGCGTGCCCAGCGCCGGCCCGCCAGCCCGCTGACCACCGCCAAGGCCACGCCCACCGTGGGCAGGTAGCAGTACCGATCGGTCATGCCGTACACCCCGAACAGCACGACCGGCAGGGCCGCGACGCCCCCCCAGGCGACTCCGAGCCGAGCCAGCGCACCACCCCGCCAGGCCCACACTCCCGCACCCAGGAGTGTGGGTATGCCGACCAGCAGGCCAGCGGTGCCTGCCGTCCATGCCTCGGTCCAGGGTGGGGGGGCCACGAGCCACGCGGCGTAGCGCAACGGCGCCTGGGCCAGCTCCGCGCCGAGGCCCACGAAGCGATAGCCGCTGTCGGGATACAGCGCCGCTCGCACCCGGTACGCCCAGGCGACCGTGCCCAGGTGCACCGCCCCCACGGCCAGCGCGGCCCACACCCAGGCGGGCGGTGGCCAGCACGGGCGCGGCGCGCGGCGCGTTGCCGTGAGGTAGACCCCCACGGCGGCGGCGAGCGCGGGCAGCACCACGGCCGACTCGTGCGACAGCAGTGCGAGCGCGTACGCTCCCACCGCCGTCCAGCCCGCGCGCGCCGTGCCTTCCCGCCAGGCGCGCCCGAACAGATAGATGGCTGCCAACCCGAACAGCCCTGCCAGCCCGATGGCGATGGCGCCGAACCACATCACGGCCTGGTGGTGGCGGGGATACAGCGCCCACAGGGCGGCCGCGGCCCACGCGGCCCCCCGGCCGAGCCCGAGCGTTCTCCCGAGCGCGTAGACGAGCAGCGCCGCGGCGCCGTGGAGGCCCACCTGGACAGCATGCGGGGGAATCGGGTTCAGGCCGCTCAGCAGGGCAGTCAGGCGGTGGGCCGTCGCGGCGACCGGCATGAAGCGGCCGAAGCCCGACGCGGGCGAGAACAGGTCGCTGGCCGCGCCCGACAGCATGTCGAAATCGTCGGACACGAAGAAGCCTGGCACTGCTGGTCCATACGCGAGGGCCACCAGTGCCAGGAGGGCGAGCAGCCCAAGGCACGCCGCCAGCGACGAGGCCACTCTCTCCACGGCCGCGCGATGGCTGCGGATCGGGCGCTGATCCGAGGAGGACACGAGTACACCGGATGCGGCGCTTGGGCCGAATCGCTCCGGGCTGTGGCCATGGTCCACGGCGCTGCGGCTCTCCCCTGCAGTGAACGGAGTATTCTGCCCCGGCCGCTGGCCCAAGCCCAAGCGTGGTCGTCTCTCCTGCGCTCCAGACGTCGCGGCGCTTGCCGAGCCTGGCCGGGTGGGGGCCGTCCGGCTCGGCCTGCTATAACTCCGCGGCCGAGCACGGTAGCGAAGGGAGGATGCGGGTGCGGGCCGTCATCGCGGTGCTGAGTGTTGCGCTGCTGGCGCTGAGCGGGTGTGTGATCGCCACGGCGGGGAAGGGCGGTATGCCCGATCTTGGCCCGGTCCACACCTGGCCGCCGCCCGAGCAAGCGCTCGCCGACGCCGTCGCTGCGATGAACGGCCTGCGGAGCGTCCGCGAGCACTACCGCTCGCAGACCTATCGGGATGGGCAGCTCGCGCAGTTCATCGACAGCGAGCGCGTCTACGTGGCGCCCGATCGCAAGTGGGAGCAGGGGCGCTACGGGACGCCCCAGGAGACGATCGACGCCGAGGTGGTGCAGATCGGGACGAAACTCTTCCGCCGCGTCGGCACCGGCGCCTGGCAGCGGATGGAGTGGCCCGGCGGCCTGAAGTGGCCGAACGACGAGTTTGGCTTCCCCGGCGCCTCCAACGTGGCCTGGATGGGGCCTGGCGACGCGGACGGCCGTCCGGCACGAATCCTCGCCTTCCAGCACGCTGGCAGCGCCGAGCAGCGCAACGCGGGCTGGGAGTTCCACACCCAGCTCTGGCTCGATCCACAGAGCCAGCTCGTCCTCCAACGCGTGACCACCGGCCGGCGCGAGGGCGACTCGGCCACTCCGCCGCAGCGCTTCGAGGGGACCTGGACCTACACCGATCACAACGCTGCCCTGGCGGTCAACGAGCCGCAGGCGGCCGCCCGCACGCCGTAGCGCCTCGCCGTGCGCGTCTGCTACTTTGGCACCTACGACCCCGCCTTCGCGCGCAACGCGCTCCTGCTGGCCGGCCTGCGCACGGCAGGGGTCGAGGTGGTCGAGTGCCAGGCCCCGCTATGGCGCGATACGGCCGACAAGCTGGCCGCCGCGCGCCGACCCGGCGGGGGCCTCGCCCGACGCCTCAGTGCCGCCTGGCGCGCGCTGATCGCCCGCCACCGCCAGATTGGCGCCTATGATGTGCTGGTGGTCGGCTACGCCGGCCATCTCGACATCCACCTCGCCCGCGCCCTCACCCGGCGCACTGGCCGGCCGGTGGTGCTGGACGCCTTCCTGGCGCTCACCGAGACCGTCGAGGATCGCGGCCTCGCCGCGCCGGGCACGCCGCGCTGGCGCGCCGCGCGCCTGCTCGACACGCTGGCCTTGCGCCGCGCGACCTGCGTGCTGGTGGACACGGCGGCCCACGCGCGCTACCTCGCGCGGGCGTTCGGCGCCCCGCCCGAGCGGCTGGCGGTGGTGCCGATGGGGGCCTGGCCGCGGCCGCCGCTGCCCCTGCCACCGGTGGAGTCCGGCTCGCATGGCGAGAGACGGTTCGAGGTCGTCTACGTGGGCGGCTATATCCCCCTGCATGGGCTGGCCCATGTGCTCGACGCGGCCGTGCTGCTCCGCGACTGGCCGGCCGTGCGCTTCACGCTGGTCGGCGACGGGCAGGAGTACGCCGCTATCGCCGCGCGAGTCGCGGCTCTAGGGCTTGCCAACGTCCGCCTCGTGCGCACCTGGCTGCCGGAGGACGCGCTGGTCGCGCACTACGTGGCCCCGGCGCACGTGGGCCTCGGCGTGTTCGGGGCGTCGCCCAAGGCGGCGCGGGTGGTGCCCGCCAAGGTGCTGCTCGCCCTGGCCGCCGGTCGCCCTGTGGTCACGCGCGACTCGCCCGCGGCCCGCGAGCAGCTGGGCGCCCACGCGCTCCTGGTCCCGCCAGCCGCGCCCGAGCCGCTCGCGGCCGCCCTGCGCCGGCTCCACGCCGACGCGGCGTTGCGCGAGCGCCTGGCAGCCGCTGGGCCGGCGCTCGTCGCCGCCCGCCACAGTCCGGCGCGACTGGGCACGCGGTTGGTCGAGGTGCTGCAGCCGCTGGTCAGTGCGGCGTGAAGCGAGCTATCCGCTCAGGGGAGCTGGAGCAACGCGGCGGCCACTGCGCCCTCCTGGGCAGCGATCGCCACTGTCGCCACGTCGCCCGCGGCCTCCGGGAACGGCAGCGCCCGCGTGTGCCATGCGGGCACGCGCTCCACCGCCCGCGCTAGCTCGGTTCCGTTGGCGTCGCGGTAGGTGACTGTGGTGGTGGCGTCTTGGGTGCTGGCGTGTAGCACGAGGCGGCGTTGCTCGGGTAGGCCGGGCAGGTCGGCCAGGGGGAGCAGGAGTAGCCCGACGCGTGGGGCCACGGCGGGCAGGGTGAGGACCGCGCCGTCGCGCTCGCGCACCAGGCGGGCCGTGGCCACCAACGAGGGGCGTGACGCGCTGAGCGCCAGGCCGCCGAAGCGACCGAAGGGCCACACCAGCCGGCCTTCCGGCCAGCGCGTCGTCGCACCCGGGGCCAGGGTCGCGCGCTCCGTCCAGGTTACAGGTTCTCCCTGGCCTGCCCAGCGCGCCTCGATCTCGAGGGGGGTGTCTCCGACGTTGGCCAGCGCCAGCTCGGTGGCCCAGCCCTCGGCCATCCCGACGATGGGGAGCAGCAGCGCGCTCTCGGCGGCAAGCAACGGCTGGCATACCGGATCGCCGGGAGGCGCTTCCAGGTACAGCGCAACGAGCGGCGCTGCCGGCTCGCTGCTGACGCACCCCAACACAGCCCCCGCCGGGACGGCGAGCCGGACGGTGGCCCCGGGCGCGAGCGGCTGCCGCTGGCGATCTCGTCCCCCCGACGCGAGCCACCACTCGACTGTGAGCGCGGCCGGCGGATCGCCGTCGCTGTGCACGAGCAGCCAGCGCACGCTCGTGGCGGCCAACGGTGGCAGGAGCGGCAGCCACAGTGGGCCCCCCGCCGGCGCCAGGAGAGGGTAAGCGGCGGCCACCCCGCTACCGCCAGTCGGCAGACGTACGCTCCCCGCCGCTTGCGCCGCGACCTCCACCCGCAGCACCGTGGGAAGGCTGATCGCCTGCGCCTGCGCGCCCGGTGCGCTGGCGGCGGATCTCACTGCCCATCGCGCGCTTCCTTGGGGCACCACCGCCAGCGTTTCGTCCTGACTGTCCGCGCCGTCCAGATGCCAGCGCACCGCCGCTGGTGCCTCAGCCTCGCTTGACAGGCCAACGGTTGCGCTCCCTGCCTCGTTGCTGGAAGCCCCGCTCGTTGCCCAGAAGGGTAGCGGTGCCAGGAGGCGGCCCGCGCTGGGCGCGAGCGCCAGGCGGAGCGCCGCCGGCGCCGGCCGGACCTCCACGGCGACCGCGGGTGGCTGCTCGGCCAGCACTGGCCCATCCTGTCGCACGACCGCGGCCGTCAGCCGGCGCGTGCCGAGCTGGCGCAGCCGCAGTGGCACCGTGAAAGTCGCCGTCTCGCCGGGCGCCAGAAGCCGGGGCAAGCCCCAGCGGTACGGCTGCGCGAGCGGCTGCACGGGGGCCGGCGCATCGGGACCGTACTCGCCCTGCTCGTCCGTGGGGGTGGGGAGCGGGGGCATCTGCTGGGCTG
>JADGHJ010000015.1 GCA_019686175.1 Chloroflexota bacterium
CTCGGTAAACAATCGGGGCCTTCCCCTCTCTTGGGGGGGGCCCCGGGGGGCCCGCGGGGGCGCGCCCGGCATCCGGGCCTCGTGCCGGGCGCGCCGGTCAAGGTGGCTAGCGCACGCGGATGTCGCGGGCAAAGATGCGCAGGTCGGGCCGCGGGTCATAGTCGATGTTGCGCGCCATGCCCCACAGCATGTTGATCGTCCACAGGAAGTGGGCGGGCGCCTGCTCGGTTAGGTAGCTCATGGCCTCCGAGAGCGCCTTCTTCCGCTCGGCCGGGTCGAACGCCGCGCGCTCCTTGGCCATCAGCGCGTCGAAGCGCGGATCCGACCAGCCGATCCGCGGCGTGACGCCCGTCTCGAAGTACTGCGACAGCGGCGGCCCCGGATCCAGCACCGAGCCCCGGCCCATGTAGTAGAACGGCACCTTGCCGTTCTGCACGTCCGCCCAGAGCGTGGGCCACTCGGGCGTCTGGAGGCGGGCGCGGATGCCGACGGCGTTCAGCATTGCGGCCATCGCCTCGGCGCTCTGCTTGTCCTGTACGTAGCGGCCCACCGGCGTGTAGAAATCGACGTCCACCCCGTTCGGGTAGCCCGCCTCCCGCAGCAGTTGGCGCGCCCGCTCGGGATCGTAGGTGTACCGCGGCTGCAGATTCGGGTCGTAGCCGTAGGTGGCCGGCCCGATCGGCCCGTCCAGCCGCCGCGCCTGGCCCATGAGCACGCCCTGGATGATGGCGTCGCGGTCGATCGCGTAGGCCACGGCCTGCCGCACCAGCTTATTGTCCCAGGGCTTGAACTTCGGGCTCATGGCCAGGAACATGAGCTCCACCGAGTCGGTGGCCACGATCTTCGTGTGCGGCGCGCCGTTCACGCGATCCACCATGTGCGGCGGCACGAACTGAGCGATCTGGATCTCCCCGTTTAGCAGGGCCGTGATCCGCACCTCGGGCTCCCGGATGATCCGGTAGACGACCTCGTCCGGGCCAGGGTTCTCGCCGCCCCACCAGTTGGGCGTCTTGGTGATCACGAAGCGCTGGTTCGGCACCAGCTCTTTGAACATGTACGGCCCGGTTCCGATGGGCGCCACGTTGTTGATCCCCTCGGGGCCGTACTGGTCGTATTGCGCCTTGCTGGTGATGATCAGCAGGTCGGCGAAGAAGCTGAGCAGTGAGGCGGTGGGCTCCTTCGTCGTCACCCGTACCGTGTAGTCGTCGAGCGCCTCGACGCCGGCCACCGGGCTCACGTTGTGCTTCTGCTTGCTGGTCGGGTCGTTGGCGATGCGCCAGAACGAGTGCACCACGTCGGCCGCAGTGAAGGGCGAGCCGTCGTGCCACTTGGCGTCCTTACGGAGCTGGAACACCCACGTGGTGGGGTTCTCCACGCGCCAGCTCTCGGCCAGGCTGGGCTTGTACTCGTGGGTCTTCGGGTCGAAGGACACGAGGCAGCCGAGCACCTCGCACCAGATGCCGTAGCCGAGCGAGATGCTGTCCGCATAGGGGTTCTGGGATTCGATGGTCTCCGTGACGCCGATCACCACACGGGTGGGACCTCCGCTGGCGGCAGGCGGCGCCGCGCTGGTCTGTCCGGAAGGGCCGCTGGCAGCCGCCCCGGACGACGGACCCGCGGGTGCCGCTGGCGCTGGTGCGCCCCCCGGGCGATTGGCTGCTCCCGGCTGGCAGGCCAGCGCCAACAGGGTCAACACGGCCACGAAGCCTAGGGTGCGATGATGCGCGACCATGCTTCGCCTCCTTCCTCGATCCAGGACGGCCGGAGCCGCACCGGTCAGAAGCGGATCCGCGGGTCGGCCCAAGCGTAGATGGCATCGATGACCAGGTTGATGAGCACGAAGGCGATCGTGTACATCAGGACGATGCCCGTCACCAACGGATAGTCGCGCGCCGTGATCCCGGTGATTAGCAGGTTACCCACCCCCGGCCAGCCGAATACGGTCTCGACGATGATCGAGCCGCTCAGCAGCGTACCCAGCTCCAACCCCACGACAGTCACGATGGGGATCCAGGCGTTGCGCAGCACGTGTCGCCACAGGATCACGCGGTTGCGCAGCCCCTTGGCGCGCGCCGTGAGCACGTAGTCCTCGCGCGAGGTCTCCAGCACCGCCGAGCGCGTGATCCGCATCTGGATGCCGGCGAGCGCCGTACCGAGGGTGACCGCAGGCAGGATCAGATGGCGGATCCCGTCACCCAGCGCGCGCCAGTTGCCCGTGACCAGGCTGTCGACCAGGTAGAACCCGGTGATGGGGTCGCCGGCGATCCCGTAGCTGCTGCGCCCTGCAGACGGCAAGACGTGGAATGTGCCGGCGAAGATGAGGATCAGCATGATCCCGAACCAGAAGTTGGGCATGCTGATGCCGAACAGGCCGACCGTCGTGCCCAGGTTGTCGATAGGCGAATCGGGCCGGGCCCCGGCCAGCACGCCGAGGGGCAGGGCGATCGCGAGCGCGATCAGGATGGCGAACGTCGCTAGCTCGACGGTGGCCGGCAGGCGGGTGGCGATCAGCTCCGTCACGGGCTGGGCGAAGCGGAACGAGCGCCCGAGGTTGCCCTGCACGGCGTTGCTGACGAAGTAGAAGTACTGGATGATGAAGGGCTGGTCCAGCCCCCAGCGTTGTCGTATCGCCGCGACATCCTCTGGCGTGGCATCCTCGGGCAGCAGCAAAGAGGCCGGATCGCCCGGCGCCAGGTGCATGAGGCCATAGACTAGGAAAGTGACCAGCAGCACGACCGGTATCGTGCCGATCAGCCGCTGGACGAGATATCGCGTCACGGTGCGTTACCCCCCACCACTGCCGGCGCGCTCGATCTATGCCCGCAGTTGTACCGCCTCGCGTCGCTGGGTGCCAGGGCCCGCAGCCCAACCAGCTACCCACGCGAATTGGGCGCGGCGCCCGAGCACCCGCGGCGCGGAAGCTCCGGTCAACGCAGCGAGAGATTCCAGGCGAAGATGTACTCGTCGCCGCGGGCCTTGAAATGGAATCGGTTGCTCACGCCATACGTGTTCTCGTACTGGAGGATGAAGGCGGCGGGCGCGGTCTCGTTGAGGCGGGCCATGGCCTTGCGCAGCAGCTCGACGCGCTTCCGGGGGTCGAACTCCTGCGCCTCGGCCAGCAGCAGGCGGTCCAGCTCCGCGTCGCTGTGGTTCAGGCGTGGCGTCACGCCCGTGCGGAAATACTGGTGCAGGTACTCGCTGGGATCGACGACCGAGCCGCGGCCAAAATAGTAGAATGGCACCTTGCCCTGCTGGATGTCCGGCCAGAGCTTGCCCCACTCGGGTGTTTGTAGCCGCGCGCGGATACCCACCTGACCGAGCATGGCCGCGATGGCCTCGGCGATCTCCTTGTCCTTCAGATAGCGGCCCGTCGGCGTGTACAGCTCCACATCCACGCCGTTGGGGTAGCCCGCCTCGCGCACCAGCTGGCGCGCGCGAGCCGGGTCGTACGTCTGGCCGGCCTTGAGGTTCGGGTCGTAGGCGTACTGTCCCTCGCCCACCGGGCCCGTGAGCACGTAGCCGCGCCCGTTCAAGATACCCTGCACGATCGCCTCGCGGTCGATCGCGTGGGCCACAGCTTGGCGCAGCTTCAGGTTGTCCCAGGGCTTGTGGGCGGCGTTCATGCCCACGAACATGATGCCGGCCCCGCGCGCACCCGCCACGTGGGCCACGCCGGAGTTCTCGATCTGTGGGATGAATTGCGGCTGGACATTCGGGATGACATCCAGCTCGCCGTTGAGCAGGCCCGTCACCAGCGCTTGCGGCTCCTTCACGAAGCGCACGACCAGCTCGTCCACGGCCAGATGGCGCTCGGGGTTCCAGTAGTTGGGGTTCTTCTCCATCACCCAGCGCTGGCCTTGCACCCACTCCTTGAACACGTACGGCCCGGTACCGATCGGCTGGCGGTCGGCCTGCTCGGGCCCCAGCCGGTCCCACACGCTCTTGCTGCTGATCACGCGGTTGTTGATGCGGAACAGGAACGCGGCGTCGGGCTCCCGCGTGCGGATGCGCACCGTGTAGGGGTCGGGCGCCTCCATGGCCACGACGTGCTCGAGGGTCGACTTCTGGACGCTGCCCGGATCCTCGCGGATGCGAGTATAGGAGTGGATGACATCGGCCGCGGTGAAGTCGCTGCCGTCGTGGAACTTCACGCCCTGGCGCAGCTTGAACTCCCAGGTGTTCGGGTCGGGGTTGCTCCAGGAGACCGCCAGTACGGGCTCGTTCTCCCCCTTCTCGGGGTTCCACATGACCAGCGGCTCCATCATATGCATCCACATCCCATAGACGAAGCTCGCGCTGTCGCCGTACGGATTGATGGATACGGGCTCGCTGCCCAGCACGATCGTGGCACGCACCTTCTCGCCCGAGCGCGGCGCCTGACCGTCGTTGGCCTGTGGCGCGGAACTACTCGTGGCGGGCGCGCCCCCCTGCTGCCGGTTGGCCTGTCGTGTTGGCTCCGTCTGCTGTGGTGCGCAGGCGAGCAGCAGCAGGACCGCTGCTAGGACGGTCAATACTCCGCGCGTCTGGCTCATAATCTTCCCGCTCCTCACCAACTACCCGGGGCGTGAGCCGCCCTCGAACGGCTAGGCGCCGTTCCCCCTCGCTCTGGTGTTAGCTGGCCACACGGTCGGCCGCCAGGGTAACGAGAGCCACCGGCTCAATGCAGGCAGCCGCAGCCACCGGCCATCGGCCGCACGGCCGGCGTCACCTGTGGCGCCGGCCCGGTCGTCTGGCGCTCGTACACCACGCGGCCGCCGCTGATAGTCAGGTCCACCGGCAGCTGGTGGAACCGCGCGGGATCGGAGTGGAGCGGGTCGTCGCCCAACACCACCACGTCGGCCAGCTTACCCACTGATAGGGTGCCGAGCCGGTGCTCCGCGAAGCCCACCCAGGCCGCGTTGGCCGTCTGGGCACGCAGCGCCTCGTGGATGCGGAGTGTCTCGTGGGGCGTGATACGCGCACCGCTCAGCGTCTGGTGCGCGACGGCGGTGCCCAGGTCGCGCAGCGCGTCCACTGGGTAGTAGCCGGGGGCATCGGAGCCGAAGACCAGCGGGAAGCCGGCATCCCAGAGCGTGCGCGACGGGAAGCCTTCCACCGTCCAGCGCTCGGCCAGCATGTCCACCAACGGGTCGCCGAGGAAGTACAGGAACGGCGGGTTCGGGACGGGCACGATCCCGAGCCGCTTGGCCCGCGCGATCCGCTCGGGCGTCATCATCCAGTTGCCCATGTGCTCCACCCGGTGGCGGTGGTCCGTGCGCGGGTACGCGGCCAGCGCCTTCTCGTAGGCGTCGAGGATCATATCCAGTGCCACGTCGCCAATAGCGTGCGTGCAGATGCGCATGCCCTGCTGGTGGTAGCGCAACACCGTCTCGTCCAACTCGTCCTGCTGGATGCGGATCAGGCCGGGGTGCTCGCCGTGGGGGTCGTCGCTGAGCGGGCGGCTGAAGGCCGCGTTGCGGCCCGTGAACCCGCCGTCGATGCTCATCTTGATGCCGCCGATGCGCAGCCAGTCCGAGCCCAACCCTTGGAGCAGCCCGAGATCGAGCAGGCTCCACTTCTGGAAGTTGGACTCGATCACGCGAATGATCATGTGCACGCGGACGGGCAGGCGCCGCTCGCGCGCCAGCTTCTGGTAGGCGAGCGTCTCCTCCTTATCGATGATGATGTCGTGGATCGTCGTCACGCCGCGCGCCAGACACTTGTCCAGTTCGAGCGCGATGCGCTCGGCCAGCACCTCCGGTCCCTGGCCGGAGTCCTTGCCGCGGATCAGGTACTGCGCGCGCTCGCGGAACACGCCGGTCGGCTCGCCGGTGCGCGGGTCCTTGACTACCGTGCCGCCCTGGGGACTCGGGGTGTCGCGCGTGATGCCCCGCTCGCGAATGGCGGCGCTGTTGGCCACCACGACATGAGCGCCGAACGAGATCCAGACGGGGTTGTTCGGCGCCGCAGCATCCAGCTCCTCGCGAGTCGGCAGGCGCCGCTCGCGCAGCCGCGTGTCCTGCAGCGGGCTACCACGCGCGGCGATCCACTGCCCCGGCGGCGTGTTGCTGGCCCACTCCCGGATGCGCGCCACGATGTCGGCGACGGACTGCACCGCCGGGTCGAAGAAGTCGCGACACTCGACCGCGGCCACCGAGCGGCCCGCGTCCGACGCTAGGTGCACATGGCAATCCGCCAGCCCGGGGAGCGCCGTGCGGCCGTCGAGGTCGATGACCCGGGTGGGAGCACCCGCCAGGGGCTCGATCTCGGCGGTAGCACCCACAGCCACGATCTGGCCGTCGCGGATGGCCAGGGCCTCTGCCTGGGGCTGCTGCGAGTCCATCGTGAGCAGGCGACCGTTTACCAGAACGAGGTCGGGGGCCAGCACGTCGTCGCGCGCCATGGTGCCGCTCCTTTTCCCATGATGCTGGAGAGCCTGCTGCTCCCGCTGGCTAGCACAGGAGCAACAAGCACATCAGCGCGTAGATCTTGGTGGTGGCGATGAGATCGTCGATGCCACACCATTCGTTGGGCCGATGGCCGGAGTCGTTGCCCATGGAGAAGTTCACGATGGGCACGCCCGCATCGAGCAGGATCCAGCGCGAGTCGCTGGTAGCCTGCATCCCCTCTGCTGTCGGCCGGCGGCTGGTGACCGCCTCGACCGCCGCGGCCATGTACTCCACCAGCGGCTCCTCGGGGAGCATGAACGAGGGCCGCGCCAGGTTCGTTAGCTCGACGTCGACCTCTCCGAGCGCCGGATCGCAGGCCCGTGCCTCGGCCAACACCTGCTGCACGCGGGCGAGGATGGCCTCGAGCGTGAGCCCCGGCGGGTAGCGCAGGTCCACGGTGATCGAGCAGCGATCGGGCACCACGTTGGTCTTGAAGCCGCCCTGGATGATGTTGACGCTGGCCAGCGGACGGCCGGGCACGACCGGGTGCGGCGAGAACTCGGGAAAATCGAGCATCTCGATGAGCGGGGCGAGCCGGCACATCTTGAGGATGGCGTTGTCGCCGGCCTGCTTGTAGCCGGTATGCGCCGTCTTGCCGCGGGTGGTGATCCGGAGATTGACCCAGCCCTTGTGGCCGATGGTCACGCGATTCGGGAACCCCTCGCCGTAGATGGCATAGTCGGCGCGGATCAGGCCGCGATCGACGAGCTGCGCGATGCCCAGGTGGCCGCCCATCTCCTCGTCGGCCACGGCGACGACTTGCGCCTCGCCCCGCAGCGGCACCCGCGCCGCGCGTAGCGCGCGCAGGGCCATCATGGCCGCTGCCAGCCCGAGCTTGCAATCCTTGGCGCCGCGGCCCCAGATCCGGCCGTCCGCGACGGTGGCGGCGAACGGCGGGTAGCTCCACTCCGCCAGGTCGCCCACGGGCACGGTATCGAGGTGCGCGTAGAACAACAGCGAGGGGCCCTCACTGATCCACCAGCGGCCAAGTACATTGCCCCGCCGTGGCGCCGTCTCGATCTCGGTCGTCGCCAGCCCCAGCGCGCGTAGCTCGCGGGCGGTGAACGCAGCCATCTCCTGCTCGAAACCCTCGCTGGGATTCACACTGGGAATCCGCACCATCGTCCGCAGCAGCGCGATCGTGTCGTCGCGGCAGCGTTCGATCTCGGCGAACACGGCCTCGCGAGCCTCGCACGTGGCAGCCAGCCGCTCCGCTACCGTCGCTCGCGTCTCCTCGACTGGCGGGAGCGGCGGCACCTCGCGCTCCCACCGCCGGTGGCGCTCGATGAGCCGCACCTCATGCTCGTCCATGGCCACCCCCGGCCCGAGTACCATCGTCGTGCTCTCGGATGGCTCCCATGATAGACGAGCCAGCCAGCGACAGCGAGAGGGCAGTTCGGCCGTCCCGCAGTCGGCGAAGGTTACCCGGGTGTTCCGCCGAGGAGCGCCCGGGTCAGCGTCCAGAGGCCGAAGCCGAAGAAGATCGCTGCCGCTGCCAGACGGATCGCGCCCGCCGGCAGCCGCTTGCCGAGCACGATGCCCAGCGCGATCGCCAGGCCATCGGCCACGACCATGCCGAGGGTCGAGCCGATCCACACCGGCACGAACGCCTGGTGCTGGCTCGCGACGGTGACGGTGGTGAGCATCGTCTTGTCGCCCAGCTCGGCCAGGAAGAACGCGACGGTCACGGCAAGTAGCGGGCTGGACCACACCCACCGCTTGGACGGATCGTCGTCGAGGCGGTCGCCCCGCACTGTCCACACGCCGAAGGCCAGGAACGCCAGGCCGGCGATCAGGTTGATCCAGAAGTACGGGAGTGCCAGCCCGAGTAGCTGGCCGATGGCCACCGACACCAGGTGCACCGCTAGGGTGGCCAGGGCCACGCCCCCGAGCACCGTCGCCGGCCCGTAGCGGGTGGCGAACGCCAGGCTGACCAGCTGGGTCTTGTCCCCCATCTCGGCCAGGAACACGAGGACCAGCGACTGCCAGAACGCGACCACGCTCCACGCCTCCGCGCGTTGCTCGCGTCGCGTGCCGGCTGGCGAATAGACCTCGGCCCGCCCCGCCGCGCATCGCGCGGGACTGGGCCAAAGGTCTGGCTGAGCGGGCGGGCGCCCGCCGGTAGGGCCACGGCGTTTCGCCGAGCATGTTGACCCTACCCACGGCCCGGGCGGGCCGGCAGTTACTCCCCTTTGGGACGCTGCATCTCGTAGTTTACCAGACCGGGAGCGCTGACGCGCTAACCTCGCGGCCAGCCCGCTCGGCGCGTGATACACTGCCGCTAACCAATCGCCGGGCAGAAGCAGTCAAAGGAGCCGACGATGGAGCGCACATGGGGCAGCAGCGACCTGGTTGCGCGCATGCAGCGAGCGGCGCGGCTCGATAGCACGCTGTACAGCGAGGTCGAGCACGACCCAGCGGCGACTGACCAGGCGCTGAAGGTGGTGCTGCTCGCGGCGGTGGCCACCGGCTTGGGCACTTTCCTCAGCCTGCTGCTGCGCGGGGACGTGGCCGCGGGCTTCGCCGGACTCCTCGGCGAGGTCGTCAGCTTGGTGGTCAACTGGTTCGTCTGGTCGTATGTGACCTACTTCATCGGGACACGCCTGTTCGACGGCCGCGCCACCCCGCAAGAGCTGCTGCGCACGCTCGGCTTCGCCATGACCCCGCACGTGCTGAGCATCCTGGGCTTCGTCCCGGTGCTCGGCGGCCTAGTGCGGGTCGTCGTCTTGTGGTGGGTGGTGATCGCGGGGGTCGTGGCCGTGCGCGAAGCGCTCGACATCAGCACGGGCGCGAGCATCGCCACGGTCATTATCGGCGTGCTGTGCATGGCGGTCATTTGGATCGCGATGGTCATGATCCTGGCTGCGCTCAGCCTGCCCCTGCGCCTCCTGTGAGACGTCAGCCGAGGCCGTGCCGGGCCAGCAGATCGCGCAGCCGCTCGCGCGTGTGGGCGATCAACGCCGCCTCGTTCGGGTGCCACTCGGCGCGCTGGTGGTAGTCCAGATGGTAGGTCACACAGTCGGCCACCGTCTCGCACGGGCGACCGAGCGCCGGGAACAACTCCGAGAGGAACACGCTCTCCCACACCTTGTCGCGCGCGCGCCGGAGGTCCAGTACGTCGACTGTGGAACTGTAGTATTCCAGCAGCAAGCGACGCACCGTGTCGTCCTGGTAGATCAGCCCGCCCGGCGTGTAGTGCGGCTGCTCGCTTGGCGGGAGGCTCGCCACACCGTAGTTCTTGCACAGGGGCGTGACGTAGCCCCAGCGCTGTAGCGCCGCCGCCCGCTGCCGCAGCCGCGCGAGCGCGTTGGCCGGGAGCACCACGTCGTCGTCCATAAACACCAGGTACGGCCCCGGCAGCGCCTCTACCAGCCGCTGGCGCCCCGCGCTGAACGCGCGATCCTTCTCCCGCGAGTACTCGTACTCGCAGACGATCTGCCGGTCGAAGGCGAGCCGAAGCGCGAACACGACATCGTCGCGCCGCACCACCGGACTGGTCGCGGTATCCACGATGTGCACGCGCAGGCGGCACCCCTCCTGCATCAACAGGCTGACCAGCACCATGCTGAGCGTCGGCTTCCCCTTGGTGAGCACCCCGATCCCCACGGGGTAATCGTCCGGTGGGTCGGTTGGCGACGGGGCCGCCCAGGGATTGCTTCTGGGGTGGGGCGCAGCGCTCATAGCGCCACCGCCAGCGCTGGCGGCGCGACCGCTCGCCGCAGCGCCCGCCGGCCCAGCCGCCGCCGCAGCGCCTCCAGCAGCACGCGCAGCGCGAAACGCACGAGGGCGGTCTGCCGGCGCCAGCGCCACGGCTGGACCAACAGGCGGAACAGCCACTCCAGCCCCAGGGCGCGCAGCCAGGCCGGCGCACGGGGAACCCGCCCCGAGATGTAATCGAGCACGCCGCCGACACCGATGGCCACCGCCACCGGTAGATGGGGAAGATTGCGCGCCATCCACAGCTCCTGCCCTGGCGCGCCGTAGGCCACCAGCAGCACGTCGACCGGCGCTGCGCGGGCGATCGCCTCCCGCGCGGCCGCGTCGTCGGCGGGCGCCGGGCTGCCGGCGAAGGTGCCCACCACCAGCAACCCCGGGTAGCGGCGCTCTAGCCGGCGTGCCGCCTCCTCGGCCACCCCCGGCCCGGCGCCCAGCAAGAACCACCGCTGGTGGCGCGCGGCGCTCTGCTCGGCCAAGCGGTACACGAGGTCGGTGCCGCGCACCTGCTCGCGCAGCGGCACGCCCCACAACCGCGCGGCCAGCAGCAGCCCGCCTCCGTCGGGCACCGCGAGCGCGGCGCCGGCCAGCGCGGCGCGCAGGGCAGCGTCGCGCCGCGCCCGCATCACGATCTCCGGGTTCGGCGTCACGACGTAGCAGCCCCGCCGTGCCGCGATCGCCGCCTGCAAGAAAGCCAGGGTCTCGGCGTAGGTCACGTCGTCGACGCGCACGCCCAAGATGTCTCGGCTGCTCACGCCGCTACTGTATCGGCCGCTTGGCCGGCGCGCAAGCGGCCCGAGAGCGGCCTCACCCTAGCAGCGGCAGGCGCGGATCGGTGTGTGACCGGCGGCCGCTGGCCGCCTCGATGAACGCCACCGGCTCGCTCAGATCGGCCGGGCGCGGGCCGCCCAGCAGCTGGTCGAGCAGCGCTGTTGTCCACGCCAGCGCCGCGGGGGTAGGCTGCGGGGGCGCGTCGAGCGCATCTCGGAGGTCCAGGCCATGGATGCACACTTCGATGAGGCGCGTCGGCACGTACTCCACCAGTTGGATCGGACCCATCACGCTGGGGATCACCGCATCGGGCTCCAGGCGCGCCACCGCTGCGGCGCCGGCGACCAGCGCCCGGTCGAGCTCCGCGAGCAGGCGGTCGGCGGTGGCGCCAGCCGCGGCAGCGCGCGCCCGGGCATCGATCTCCGGTGCGGCGGCGCGGGCGTCGTACCGCCAGTAGGTCCGGCGATCGCGCGCGGGCGGCTCGGCCAGCGGCGTGGCGGCGTACTCCGCGATCCGGCCGACGCCGCGCGCCAGGTGCGCCACCAGGATGGTCACATCCCAGCCCGGGAGACGCGTGGGCCGCCGCCACCCGGTCGGCGGCTGGCGGGCCAGCAGCGCCCGCAGGTCCGCTACCTCGCCGGCCAGAGCCTCCCAAGCGGCCTGTAGCTCGTCGCGCACTTTCGCCCTCCTGTCGGGGAGCACGCACCCAGCGTCGCACAGCGCGGCGCGGCGTGCAAGATCGCCGTGGTGCACGCCGCAGGCCCCCGATGTGCTATCCTGCCCCGGCGCGCGATCGGAGGCAACAAACCGTGGCCGTGCTACTGACGGGGGTCGGCTACATCGGGGCCGCGCTCGCCCAGGCGCTGCTGCGCGACGGCGCACGCGTGGTGGCCATCGACAACGGGTTCGCCACCGACCGGCGTGCGCTGGTCGCCCTGGCGGCCAGCGAGCGCTTCTGGCTGATCGAGGGCAGCGTCAGCGCGCCACGCGTCGTGGCACGGGCGTTCGCCGCTGAGCCGATCGACACGGTGTACCATCTGGCGGCCCAGGCCAGCGCGCACCCGCGCGCCGCACCCGCCCGCTACACCGAGCTGACGAACCTCAGCGGCCCGCGGGTAGTGTGCGAGGCCGCGCTGCGCCACGGCGTGCGGCGGCTGGTGTACGCCAGCTCGCTACGTGTGTACGGCCACGTGCTGCCGCAGCGCGTCAGCGAGGAGACGCCCTACGGGCCGCAGCAGGACCTGGCGCACCTGGCGCACCTGTACGGAGAGAAGCTGCTGGAACTGTACGCGCGTCAGGGCGGCTTGTGCGGGGTGGCGGTGCGCCTCGGCGTGGTCTATGGCGTCAGCCCGGTGATGAAAACCGACCCGCGGTTCATGACCGTGCCCAACAAGTTCTGCTGGCAGGCCGCTCGGGGCGAGCCGCTGGAAGTGTACGCCGGCGCGGCGATCCCCACCGGCTTCATCCACATCGACGACGCCGTGGCAGCGCTGCGCCGGGCTGCCGAGGCGCCGTGGCCCGAGCCGTACCAGGCGGCCAACGCGGTCGGGGAGTGCCGCACGGTCCCCGACGTCGCGGCGCTCGTCCAGCGAACGGCGGCGGCACGCGGGCTGGCGGTGACGGTGCGCGGGGCCGAGGCGGGCGCGCCGCCAGCGCCACCCGTGATCGCCTCACGCCTGGAAGCGCACGGCTGGCGCCCGCGCCGTACCATGGAGGAGAGCATTGGCGCGGTGCTCGACTATTTCGTGAGCGAGACGCGGTCGTGAGAGTGCTGGTCACGGGCGGCGCGGGGTTTCTCGGCCGGCACGTGGTCGCCGACCTGCTTCGCGCGGGCCATGCGGTCGTGACCCTGGGCCGCTCGCCCGTCCCGCCCAGCTGGCCTTGTCCACACGTGGTCGGGGACATCTGCTCCGAGGTCGCCCGCCGCGCCGCCGCGCGGGCCGAGGGCATCGTCCATCTGGCGGGCCTGCCCGACGTGAGCTACTCCCTGCGCCATCCGGCGGAAGTCGGCCGCGTCAACGCCGCCGGCACGCTCAATGTGCTGGAGGGCGCCCGCGAGCAGGGGGCGCGGGTGGTGCTGCTGTCCACGCAGCGGGTGTACGCCCGCGCGCTGACACCGCTGGCCGAAGACGCGCCGCTGGCGGCCGACACGCCGTACGGGCTGTCCAAGCGCCAGGCCGAGGAGTGGTGCGCGCTGTACCACGCGCTGTACGGCGTGCCGACGGTCGTCCTGCGCGGCTTCTCCATCTACGGCCCGGGGCAAGTCGTGCAGGGCGGGTCGAGCGGCGTGGTGTCGATCCTGGCGCAGCGGGCGCTCGCGGGCTTACCCTTGGAGATCGACAGCGCCGCGCTGCGCGACTTCGTGGCCGTGGCCGACCTGGTCCAGGCCGTGCGACTGGCGCTACTCCACCCCCGCGCCGGCGGGCGGGTCTACAATGTAGGGACGGGCGTCGCCACGACGCTCGTCGAGTTGGCGGAGGCGGTCTGCCGCGCTGTCGGTGCCACGGTGCCGATCCGGCGCCCGCCCGAGGGCCCGGCGCCGGGCTTCGTGGCAGACATCACACGCATCCGGGCCGACCTGGGCTACGCGCCCACCGTCGGCCTGGCAGAAGGGCTCCAACGGTATGTCGCGTGGCTCCGAGACATGCGCGCGGATCCTGTTGAAGGCGCGGCCAACCCCCGCGCAGCTGGCGGATAGGCTGCGCGCGCCGCTACCGGAGGGCCTCGAGCTGTACCTCGACGGCCGCGACATCGCCACCCCGGCCGACCGCGCGGCGCTGGTCGAGCGGATCCGCGCCTGCGCGCTGCCCCCCGGCTTCGCGCTGGTGGTAGAGGGCCCGATCCGTGGGCTCGACGGCGAGTACTTCGACCTGGCCGACCTGCGCCCGGCCAGCTTCGCGCTGCTGGAGGTGCTGGCCGAGCTAGGTGCCGCGCTCGGCGCCGCCGGACTGGTGATCCATGCCATCGTGCCGCGCTTCACGCTCGCCTGGGACCCTGCCGCCCGCGCCGCGATCCTGGCGCGCTGCGGCACCCTGCTCGACGCCTACGTCGCGGCGGCTCGTGCCCACGGGCTAGTGCCCACCTTAGAGAACGTGCCGCCCGTCCTGCGGATGCGCGAGGCGCGGTATCTGTACACGCCGATCGGCATGAGCCCCGAGGACATGGTCTGGCTGCTGGACCGTACGCCGGGCCTCCAGGCCACTCTCGACGTATCCCACGCCCAGCTGTACATCAACGCCCGACAGGCTGCCGAGACGGCAGCCCCGGAGGAGCCGGCGATCGCGGCGCTGTACGCCTACCTGCGCCACCTGCCGCCGATCGCCAGCATGGAGCAGTTCGTCGAAGCACTGGCCGACCGCCTATTCGAGGTGCACGTGTCCAATGCCGCGGGGCTGCTCGGCGAGGGGCTGCCGTACGGCGAGGGCGACCTGGACCTCGACCCACTCATCGTCCGCCTGGCCCGCCACGCGCGCTTCCTGGTCACGGAGACACTCGAGCCCGACCACGAGCGCGCGGTGCGCATGCGCGAGGCCCAGGCACGCATGACCGCGGCGCTACGCGCCCAGGGTACGGCGGTGCCGTGAGCGAGCGGTGCGATCCGGGCCGGCTGCCGGCCGAGCAGTTGCTGGGCCGCCCCGAGGTGGAGCTACCACTGGAGCGCGCGGTGGCCGCGCTGCGGGGCCGGCGCGTCCTGGTCACGGGGGCGGGCGGCTCGGTGGGCAGCGCCCTCGCCGCGCGCCTGCTGGCGCTGGAGCCGGCCGCGCTGCTGCTGCTCGATAGCCACGAGGCCTCGCTGTTTCAGCTCCAGCGCCACCTGCGCCCCGCGCGTCCCACGCCCACCCTGCTACTGGGCGACGTGCGCAACCGGGCCAAGCTCCAGACGGTGTTCCACCAGCACCAGCCCGAGATCGTGTTCCACCTCGCGGCCTACAAGCACGTCCACTTCGGGGAGACCCAGCCGGACGAGTCGATCGCCGTCAACGTGCTGGCCACCGACGCGCTGGCGGAGCTGGCAGCACAGCACGACGTGGTGGCGCTGGTGTACACCTCCAGCGACAAGGCGGTACAGCCGTCGGGCGCCTACGGGGCCACCAAGCGGCTGGCCGAGCTGGTAGTCCAGGCGCGCGGGCGCCGCGCCCGCGGCCGGTTCGTGGTGGTGCGCTTCGTCAACGTGCTCGGCACGCGCGGCAGCGTGATCGAGACCTGGTGCGAGCAGTTGGCCGCCGGGCAGCCGGTCACGATCACCGACCCCGCGATGACGCGCTACTGGATGAGCATGGCCGAGGCGACCGCCCTGTTGCTGGCTGCCGCCGGGCTGGGCGACAATGGCTCGATCCTGCTGCTCGACGTCGGGGCGCCGGTGCCGGTGGTCACGCTCGCCGAGCGGCTGTGCGCGCTGCTGGGCCGCGGCGCGCCGGCGCTGGAAGTCGTCGGCCGTCGCCCCGGGGAGCGGCTGGCCGAGGCGCTGGTAAGCCCGCACGAGCGACTGGTGCCGGGGCCACTGCCCCAGACCTGGCGGGTCGCGCGGGACGACGCCGAGGCGCCATTGCGGGCACTGCCCGCCGCCCTAGCGGCGCTGCGCGGCGCGCTGGACGCCACCGGGCCCGAGCTAGCCAGCCGGCTGGTGGCGCTGGCACGCGAGCTACCGTAAACGGATACAGCGCAGATGACGGGGCCAGAGCCACTCCTGGGGGCTGCGCTGGCGGGCGTGTTCGCGCTCGCTGCGGCTGCTGGGTTCGTTCTCACCGGCCTGGCCGGCCAGCTTGGTTGCCGGCTGGGACTGCTCGACTATCCTCGTCGCAACGAACTGCAGCGCGACGTGGTCCCGCGCACGGGTGGCTACGGCATCTGTGCAGCGTTCGTGCTGGCCAGCACGGCCAGCCTGGTCCTGCCCCTGCCCGAGCTGGAGCGCTCGGCGGAGGACGCCCGCCGTCTGGTCGGCGTACTGCTGGGCCTGGGCCTGCTGCTCCCGCTCGCCTACCTCGACGACCGCCGTCGCCTCGGCCCGCTCCCGCAGCTCGCGGGCCAGATCGCGGTGGCCCTGGTCCCCGTCCTGTTCGGACTGTGGATCGACAGCGTCGCCCTCCCGATCGTGGGGGTCGTCGAGCTACCCGCCTGGCTGGGGGTACCGCTCACGGTGCTCTGGCTGGTCGGGATGATCAACACCATCAACCTGCTGGACGTCATGGACGGCCTGGCGGGCGGCATCGCCGTCATCGGGGCCACGACGCTGTTCCTGCGCAGCCTGTGGTTCGGCCAGTACACGATCGCGGTCCTCCCGCTGGCGCTCGCCGGCGCCTGCCTCGGCTTCCTGCCGCGCAACTGGCACCCGTCGCGTCTGTTCATGGGCACCAGCGGCTCCATGTTCCTCGGCTACGCGCTGGGCGCGCTGGCCATCATCGGCGGAGTCAAGGTCGGCACGGCGGTGATCGTGCTCGGCCTGCCGATCCTCGATGTCGCCTGGGTCATCGTACGCCGACTGGCCCAGGGCCGCTCGCCCCTCAAGGGCGGCGACGGCGAGCACCTCCCGCAGCGGCTCGCCCGCCTCGGCCTCGCCCACCCAGTGATCGTGCTGCTGCTGTACGCCTTCTGCGGGCTGTTTGCCTGCATCGGCCTGGCGCTGCACAGCCCGGTGTCGACGGTCGCCAAACTGGTCGTGGCGGTGGCGATGGCCCTAGCCGTGCTGCTGCTGCTCAGCGCCGTCACCTGGCTGAGCCGCGCCCGCACGTAGGCACTCAGCGGGATGCGCGCAGGCGATAGCGGCCGGCGCGATCACGGAGCCGCTCGACGACCTCGGCCGGCACGTATACCGCGCCGGGGTCGTTGTCCACCGTGGACGCCGCGCCCATGGGGAACCCGTGGTAGTCCGACCCGCCCGTGGGGATCAGGTGGTAGTGGCGTGCCAGCGCCAGCAGGAACTCGATGCGCTGTGGCCCGTAGCCCTGGTAGTAGGTCTCGATACCGTCCACCCCTGCAGCGGCCAGCTCGGCGACCATACGCTCGACATCCGGGAAGTCACACGGATGCGCTACTGCGGCCACGCCGCCGAAGCGGTGGACCTGCGCGATCGCTTCCTGGGGGGAGAGCTTCATGCGTTCGACATAAGCCGGACCGCCATCGGCGATGAAGCGGTCGAACGCCTCCGTGATGGAGCCGACGTGGCCGGCTTCGAGGAGCGCCTGGGCAATGTGCGGCCGCCCCACCGAGCCCGCGCCCGCGATCTCCAGCACGCGCTCCCAGGCCACGGGGTAGCCCAGTTCGGCGAGGCGCTCGACCATCCGCCGCGCACGGCTGACGCGGTCGTCGCGCATGGGGAGCAGCCATTCTTGGAAGCTGGGCTCCTGGTAACGCAGGAAGTAGCCCAGGATGTGCACGCTCTGGCCGTGGAGCTCGGTGCTCAGCTCGATGCCGGGGATCAGGTCCATCCCCAAGCGGGCAGCCTCCGCCTGGGCTGCGGGCAGGCCGTCCGTGTTATCGTGGTCGGTCACCGCCAGGCAGCGGACGCCACCGGCGTGAGCGTGGCGCACCAGCTCCTCGGGGCTCAAGCGGCCGTCCGAGACCGTCGTATGGGTGTGCAAGTCGACCACGCTCCGGCGAGGTCGGGTGCCGTTGCGGCTGGTCATTCCTCAGTGTCTCCCGTAATCTCGACCACATCCTCGACGCGCTCCACCCGCTGGGCCTGGCCCGTAGAGGCATCGACATCGACGAGCAGCGCGCGGAACACGGCCGGCCCGCGGGCCACCTGGAGGCGGCTGGGCAGGCCAGTGATGAACCCCGCGATAGCTCGTTGGGGATCGAGGCCGATCACCGAATCACGCGGGCCCGTCATGCCCACATCGCTGACGTACGCCGTCCCCCCGGGCAAGAGGCGCGCGTCGGCGGTGGGAACGTGACTGTGCGTGCCGAATACGACGCTCACTCGGCCGGCGAGATGCCAGCCCATGGCGGTCTTCTCTGAGGTCGCATCCGCGTGAAAGTCCACGATACGCACCGGGGGCAGGGGCTGACGCGCGAGCAGGGCGTCGAGGCCGCGGAAGGGACAGTCGATCGCCCGCATGAACAAGCGCCCCATGGCATTAGCCACTAGTACCCGGCCGTCGCTCCAGTAGCCGCGGCCGGGCACGCCCGGCGGCAAATTGAGCGGGCGCAGGATGCGCGGCTCGGTCTCGATCTCCTCCAACATCGCGCGCTGGTCCCAGACGTGGTTGCCCGACGTGATCACATCGACCCCGGCTGTGAATAGCGGCCGCAAGGTCGCTAGACTCATTCCCCGCCCGCCAGCAGCGTTCTCGCCATTGGCGACGACGAAATCGATGCCGCGGTCGGCGCGCAACTGGGGCAGGACTCGCTGCACCGCCACGCGGCCAGGGCGTCCAAAGATGTCGCCGATCACCAAGATCCGCAAGCTGGCTCCTCGCAGCGCGCGGCCGTCGCGGCGGGACAAAGGCCGCTCGCTAGTATACCCCAGCGGGGGCGCTCTGGCCGGGTCGAACTGCGGCGTCGCCGCGCGCCGTAGCACGCAAAGGCCGGGGCACGGTCCGCCCGCGCCCCGGCCGGAGCCCGCAGCGAGCCTAGCGCGCGTAGTCGACCGCGCGCGTCTCGCGCACCACGGTCACCTTGACCTGACCTGGGTACTGTAGCGTTTCCTCGATCTTCTTGACCACATCGCGGGCCAGGCGCATGGCGCTGAGATCATCGATCTCCTCCGGGCGCACGATGATGCGCACCTCGCGGCCCGCCTGGATGGCGAACGAGCGCTCGACGCCTTCGAAGGAGTTGGCGACGTTCTCCAGCGCCTCCAACCGCCGGACGTAGTTCTCTACCGTTTCCCGGCGCGCCCCGGGCCGGGCGCCGGAGATGGCATCGGCGATCTGGACCAGCAGCGACTCGATCGACTGGTGATCGGGATCGGCGTCGTGGTGATCGATGATCGCCTGGGCCACCTTGGGGCTCTCGCCGAAGCGGCGGGCCAGGTCGGCAGCGATCACGTGGTGCGGCGCGTCGACCTCGTGCGTCACCGTCTTGCCGATATCGTGCAGCAGCGCCGCGCGCCGCGCGCAGTTCACATCGGCGCCCAGCTCGTGCGCGAGCAGGCCTGCGATGAGCGCGGCCTCCACCGAGTGTCGCAATTGGTTCTGGCCGTAGCTGGTGCGGAACTTCATGCGCCCGAGCATTTTGATGAGCTCGGGGTGCAGCCCGTGGACGCCGGCCTCGAGCGCGGCCGCCTCGCCCGCCTGCTTGATCTGTTGCTCCACCTCCTGCCGGGCCTTAGCAACCATCTCCTCGATGCGCGCCGGGTGGATGCGCCCGTCCATGACCAGCTTGGTCAACGCGATGCGAGCGATCTCGCGGCGCACCGGATCGAAGCCCGAGAGCGTGACGGCGTCCGGCGTGTCGTCGATGATCAGGTCCACCCCCGTGGCGTGCTCCAGCGCGCGGATGTTGCGCCCCTCGCGCCCGATGATGCGGCCTTTCATCTCCTCGCTCGGGATAGGAACCACCGAGACGGTGCTCTCGGCGCACTGCTCGGCGGCGAGGCGCTGGATCGCCAGGGTGATGATGCGGCGCGCCTCCGACTCGGCCTCCTCACGGGCGTCCGCGATGATCTCGCGAGCGAGGCGTGCCGCCTCGATCCGCGCCTCCTGCTCCACGCGGGCCATCAGCTCCGCGTGTGCCTCCTCGCGGCTCATGCCCGCGATGCGCTCCAGCTCCTGCAGCTGGCGGCAAACGGCCGCGTCGATCTCGCTGTGGCGATGCTCGAGGTCCTTCTCGCGCTGGGCGAGCTGACGCTCGCGCCGCTCGAGCTGGTCGAGCTTGCGGTCGAGGTTCTCTTCCTTCTGTTGGAGGCGCCGCTCGGCGTGCTGCAGCTCACGGCGCCGCTCGCGCGCCTCGGCTTCGACCGCGCTGCGCAGGCGCAACGCTTCGGCATTGGCTTCGGCGAGGATCTCGTTGCGGCGCGCCGCGGCCTCCGCTTCGAGGCGCTCGGTGTTGGCCTGAGCGAGCAGGGTGGCGGTGGCTACCGTGCGCTGCCGCAGAACGTACGCGAGCCCTCCGCCGACAGCGACCCCCGCCACCAGGGCGATCAGTAAGTAGATCACAAGCTCCAAGAGTGTTTCACCTCCCCATGGCTAGGGCCAGGCGACTTTCAGCACCGGGGTAGGCACGACGCAGCGAGTCCCGTGCCCGGGCACTGGCCCGCCCAGGGCGGTGGCGGAGGAGGACGAAGTGGGCCACCGGGCGTGAGGCCGTAGCCAGAAGTGCGCCCCACAGGCCCAAGAGGAGGCTCAGGCACCACACGGGGTCCGCAGTGACCTCCGTGGAGCAGACGACGAGTCGGTACCGCAGCGACGGTCGCCCGGACCAAATTTGCCTGGCCGACTCACGCGCCTGCTGGGTGCCGGCGCCGCGCTGCAACACAACGCCCTACACAGGGCACGCCGCCTTGCATGCCCTCGAAGCGCCGCGCAGCATCGCGGCCGTTGCTCAGCAGCATTCGTTCGCTGCAGGGCCGCGACAACCGCGCGGCCCGGTTGGTCAGGCTCAACTCTGGTCGCTAGCGCCCCCGCTGGCGGCAAACCCGTCGGCAGGCGCTCCAGACCGCGAAAATCGCAACCTACCCGAGATCCAGGGATAGACCCTTCAAACCAGCATGGCCCGAAAGGGGCTTCCGCCGGTACCCAAATCTTATGCGCCGTTAACACTTAGTGTCAAGCACGGTGACCCCCCGTCACATGCACGTGCGGGTGCGTGTGAGCGTGATCGGGCCAGTGCTGGTGCTCGTGGCTGTGCGCTGGACCATCCGCCGCCTGACGGCCCCAGTGCACGTGGTGGGGATGGTCGTGGCCGAACCAGCGCGCGCCGGGCTGGAAGTTCGCCGCCAGGAGGCTCTGGCCGTGGTGCCAGCGGGCGCGGAACAGGTCGTAGTTCCGCTTGCTCTTGGTCGCCCGCTCTTCAGGGGTCAGCGCGTGCCACTCGCGGTGCGGATGCTGGACGAGCAGCGCGCGCAGTGCGGGCAGCGCCACCACGCGGTACCCCGCCGCTTTGCAGGCGAAGCTCCACGCCACATCGGCCATCCGGTAGAAGCGATAGCGGTCGTCCAACGGGCCGATCTCGGGCGCTATCGCCCGGCGGAAGGCCAGCAGGTACCCCTCGACCGCGTCCACCTCCGGCCCGTCGGCCGGGTGGAACTCACGTAGGTCTGTCGTCACCAGGCCGTACGGCCCGACCAGCCCCACTTCCGGGTCGGCGAGCGCCGCGGCGAGCGCGGCCCACACCGGCCCGACCAGCTCGATGGCCGTGTCGAGCCACACGACGATCCGGCCGCGCGCCGCTCGCAGGCTGGCACGGCGCGCGGCCGCGAAGCCGAGGTCGTGGTCGGCGAACAACACGCGCAGAGGGAGCGGCCCCGTCCCTCCCGGCCGCGGCAGCGCGCCGGCCCGGGCGAGCGCGCGCAGGTAGGGAAGCGTGTCGTCGGTGGAGCCGCGATCGACGATCACCACCTCCAGATCCGCGCCGGCGCTGTGAGCCGCCAGGCTGATGAGGCAGCGCTCCAGGTCGGCCCGGCTATTGTGGGCCAGCAGGCTCACGGTGAACGCGTGGCAGTCCGGCAGCCCGGCCGCATCGGGCACGTCGTTGGCGGAGGAGATCACGCAGAGGCCCTCGTCCGCAGGGCGCGGCACGACCCACGGCCCGGCGCGTGTGTCGCGGACGTGGTAGCCCGCGGTGCGGATCGCCTCCCGGAGGGCGTCGGCGCGGGCCCAGTCCCTCGCGTGGCGCGCCTCCTGACGTTGCGCGACCAGCGCCTCCACTTCAGCCGGAAGCCCCGCAGGCACCCGCTCGGCTTCGACGTCGGTGAGCCCGAGGGCGAGCACCGCATCCGCCTCCCGCGCCAGCGCGTAGCGCTCCGCTGACGTGAGGCCCGCTGGCGGACGGCGCGCCAGGTCCCAGACCAGCGCCAGCGCCCGCGGCACGTGCAGGTCGTCGGCCAGCGCGGCCCGGAACCGCTCGCGCCAGCGCTCGGCGGCCGGGCTGGTGGCTGTCGCTGCGGCAGGGCGCGCCGGGGCCAGGGCGGCGAGCGCGGCGCGCAGACGCCGGCGGCCGGTCTGCGCGGCCTGCAGGGCGCGGAACGTAAAGTTGAGCCGGCTGCGATAGTGCGCCTGCGCGAACAGGAAGCGCAAGTCCAGCGGCGCGAAGCCGCGCGCCTCGATGTCGCTCAGCGTGTAGGCGTTGCCGGCCGACTTGGCCATCTTGAGGCCGTCGGCGAGCAGGTGCTGCGCGTGCACCCAGTAGCTGACGAAGCGCTGGCCGGTGTATGCCTCGCTCTGGGCGCGCTCGTCCTCGTGGTGGGGGAAGATGTTGTCCACGCCCCCGGTGTGGATGTCGAGCCGCGGCCCGAGGTACTTGATGGCCATGGCGCTGCACTCGATGTGCCAGCCGGGAAAGCCACGTCCCCAGGGACTGTCCCAGGCGAGGTCGCGGCCGGGCTCGGCCAGCTTCCAGAGCGCGAAGTCCTCGGGGTGTCGCTTGTCCGGCGCAGTCTCGTCCCGCACGCCCGCCAGCAGGCCCTCGAGGGCGTTGCCCGATAGCGCGCCGTACTCCGGGAACTTGGCCACCTCGAAGTACACGTTGCCGTCGACGACGTAGGCGATGCCCTTGGCCACCAGGGACTCGACGATGGCCAGCATCTCCGGCACATGCGCGGTCGCTCGGGGGAAGACGTGGGCCGGCAGGATGCGGAAGGCGCGCTCGTCGCGGAAGAAAGCCTCGGTGTAGAACTGGGCGATCTCGGCGGAGGTCTTGCCCTCGGCCCGCGCCTGCGCGATCAGCTTGTCCTCGCCCTGATCGAGCCGCTCCACGCGCATGTGTCCCACATCGGTGATGTTCTTGACGTGGTAGACCGTGTAGCCGAAATACTCCAGGGTGCGCCGCAGCCAGTCGGCCATCGCGAAGGTACGCAGGTTGCCGATGTGGATGTAGCGATAGACGGTAGGGCCGCAAGAATACATGCGGACCCGTCCGGGCTCGATGGGCGTGAACGGCTCGAGGCGTCGGGTGAGAGTGTTGTACAGCCGCAACATGCGCCCACTCACATCGTCTGCTATTATTGCAATGGTTTGCAGGAAAATCTCCGCCTAACAGCGGATCGTGGTGGTTTCGTGTCGTTCGGTCGCGACCACCGCGTCTATTGTAGCGCTATCGGCATCCCGTCACGTTGTACGGTCGGGTGTCCGACCTAGCAATCGGCCTCGCCCGGCCGCGAGGAGACAGGCGGGAGCACGCGGCGCGGAGCACCACGCGCTCGGGGCAGCATATGGGAGTCGCTCGGTTCGAGGTAGTGGCGCGGGCGTCGGACTGCGCGGCGCGCGCGGGCATCCTGACCCTGCCTCATGGCACGGTGGAGACACCTGTGTTCATGCCGGTCGGGACCCAGGCCACGGTGAAGGGGCTGACGCCGGAGGAACTCGAGGCGGTCGGCGCGCAGATCGTGCTCGGCAACACCTACCATCTCTACTTGCGCCCCGGCGCCGACCTGGTTGAGCGGCTGGGTGGGCTGCATCGCTTCATGGCCTGGCCACGCCCGCTGCTGACCGATAGCGGCGGGTTCCAGGTGTTCAGCCTCGGCTTCGGGCGCGAGCACGGCGTGGGCAAGATCGCGAAGATCTTCCCCGCCGAAGCAGGGGCAGCACGGGGCGAGCGAGCACGGGACGCGCGGACGGCCCATGCCCGGCTAGTGCGCATCGACGACGAGGGCGTCGAGTTCACCTCGCATCTCGACGGCTCGCACCACCGTCTCACGCCGGAGAAGTCCATCGCCATTCAGGAGCAGCTCGGCGCCGACGTCATCCTGGCGTTCGACGAGTGCACCTCGCCGCTGGCCGGCTACGATTACACGCGGCAGGCGCTGGAGCGTACCCACCGCTGGGCGCGGCGCTGCCTGGCCGCGCGCCGGGCGACGCCGCAGGCGCTGTTCGGCATCGTGCAGGGCGGCGAGTATCGCGACCTGCGCGAGCACAGCGCGCGGACGATCGCTAGCCTGCCGTTCGAAGGGGTGGCCATCGGCGGGTCACTGGGCCAGTCCAAGGCCGATATGCACCGCGTGCTGGAGTGGACCGTGCCGCTCCTGCCGCCCGAGTGGCCGCGCCACCTGCTGGGGATTGGCGAGCCGGTGGACCTGATCGAGGGCGTGCGGCGGGGGATCGACCTGTTCGATTGTGTCGCCCCCACACGGCACGCGCGCCACGGCGTGCTGTACGTGCCGACCGGCCGCTTGCACATCGAGCGCGCCGAGTACCGCGACGACGCCGCGCCGATCCAGGTCGACTGCGACTGTTACACCTGCCTCCATTTCTCGCGCGCCTACCTGCGCCACCTCTTCCTCGCCGGGGAGATGCTGGGACCGCGGCTGGCGACTGTACACAATCTGCGATTCCTCCTGCGCTTCATGGCCGCGCTTCGAAATAGTATTCTAGAAGGGAGATTTACTCAGTTTGCGGCCGAGTGGCTGGGGCGGTGGGCCACCGACGGCGGGTGAGCTGGGTACCGCGCCCACCGTGCACCAGAGACGATAGGGACGCCACCGGGGGAGTCTATGCCGGACGCGACTGCGCTGCTGGTAACGCCGGATCGCTTGCCGGAGCCGGCCGCTATCGTGATGGGGCTGGCACGGCGCGACCTCGCTGTGGTGTGGGCCCGTGATCTCCAGGAGGCACTCCAGCTGCTCCCCCGCGAAGCACCGCAGGTCATCCTCGTCGACCTGGCCACCTCGTCCGGGGCGATGGATCCCCGCCACGATGCCGCCCAGGTGTGCCAGCGTCTCCGCGCCCTCACCCACGCCCCGATGCTGGTGCTTGGGACCCCTCAGGACAAGCCGCGGCTGCTGCGCGCGCTGAGCGTCGGCGCGGACGCCTTCCTGTTCAAGCCGATCGACCCCGAGCTGCTGGTCGCGTCGCTGGCGGCCTTGCGGCGCCGGCAGACTCTGGAGCAGGGCGAGTCCGATAGTGTCGTGCGCGTGCGGCAGCTCGAGGTGGATCGCGAGACATGCGAGGTGCGGCTGCGGGGCGAGCCGGTGGCGCTGACGCCCACCGAGTTCCGGATCCTGAGCTGCCTGGCGCGCAACCTCGGGCGGGTAGTGTCCGCGCGGCAACTGCTGCAGGAGGCCCAGGGCTATCCGTGCACCGAGCGCGAGGCCCAGCAGATCGTGAAGGTCCACATCCGCCACTTGCGTCGGAAGCTGGTGCCGGCGGAGGGAGAGCGGCCGTATATTACTAACGTGCGCAGCTTCGGCTACCTGCTGGAGCGCCGCGCCACACCCAACGCCAATGGCCTGGCCAACCTCGCGGCCGAGGGCGAATCTAGCGAGGAGTAGGCGAGCGCTGGTGCCTGTACTGGACATCTTGCGCGTCCTGGCCACCGCCGAGGACGATGACGAGGCCTGGGCGCGGATCGCGCCAGTGCTCGATCGGCTGAGCCTCGAGGAGCTGAACGAGCTCGACCAGCGGTTGCACCTCACCCCGGCCGATCTACGCTCCGATCCACCCTACACGCTGCGCCGGCGGGTGCTGATGCGCGTGCTCCAGCGCAAGCTGGCGGCGTTCCTTTACGACTGCTTCGACCCGTTCATCAACCCCTGGGTGCTCGAGGCCCGCATGCGCCAACTGTTCTGGCGCATGGAGTTCGTCCGCTCGCTCGCCGACCAGCTCGAGGAGGTCGCCGAGGCGTACAAGGACGACCCCGACCTCCCCTGGACGGTCCGGGGCAACCTGTTCGGCATGGCCAACGCCGCGTTGCTGGCCTGGCACATGGGCGGCTGGGACGAGTCCGCGCCGGGTTACGGCCAGGGCGAGCCACCGCCGGTGCTCGACTTCCGCGCCGCGGGCCCGGTGCTCGCCACGCGTCCGCCCTGAGCCCTCACCAGCTCGCCAGCAGTTCGGGCAACTCGGCGAACCGCTCGATGACGGCGTCGGGCCGCGCCGCACCCAGCGGCTCCTGGCGGTGCTCGCGACATAGCACGGCGCGCAGGCCCAGCGCCTGCGGACCGAGGATATCCTCGCGCACGCGGTCGCCCACGAACACCGCCTCCCCAGGCGCTAGCTCCAGCGCCGCGAGCGCGCGCTCGTAGATGCGAGGGTGCGGCTTGCGCACCCCGACCTCGGAGGAGAACACGAGGAGGTCCAGATACGGCGCCAGCCCCAGTTCGGCCACCGTGGCGCGCATCAGTGGGCCCGGCACCGTGACGTTGGACACGAGCCCCAGCCGGTAGCCGGCGCGGCGCAGCGCGGCCAGCGCGCCGTGGGTAGCCTCCGACACCCGGAGATGCCGCACGAACGCGCGGTGCTCGCGCTCGACCAGCTGTCGCACGCGCTCGCCGGGTAGGCCGTAGCCCTCGGCGGCCAGGGCCTGGGTCCAGAGGCGGTAGTGATCCTGCTCGTCGAGCTCGCCGCGCTCGGCCGAGGCACGGATCTGGGCGAGCACACGCTGCACCAGCCGCCAGACCGCATCGTCTGGGGGTATGGGCTGTCCCTCGGCAACGACCAGGAGGTCGTGCGCCTCGCGATACGCCTCGCGCAGCACGGCCTCCTCGACCTCCCAACGGACAAGGGTGTGGCCGAGGTCGAGGAGCAGGCCGCGCGGGCGGCCGTTAGCCTCCATCATCGGACGGTGTTCGCGGGCTGTGCCTCCATCTGGGCCATCAGCTCCCGCGCGATGCGGATCGCGGTCTCGCGGTCATCCTGCGCCAGCCGCCCCTCGAGGACCAGTTCCAGCAGGTGCTCTTTGATCGGCTTGATCCACGGACCCGGGCCGCGGCCGAACAGCGCCATCAGGTCGTTGCCATCGAGCGGGCTGCGGATCTTGGCCACGTCCTCGGCGGCGCGGATGGCGTCGCAGCGCGCGCGGAGCTCCTCGAGGCGGCGCAGGGCGGCACGGCGCTTGTCCTCGCGGCGCGTGGTGAGGTCGGCGCGCGACAGCTTGAACAGGTCGTCGAGCGCCTCGCCCGCCTCGCGCATGAAGCGCCGCACCGCGCCGTCGGTCCAGTCGCCCTCGTAGTTGTTGATGCGCTGGTGCATGGCCACCAGCTTCGCGACCCGCTCGATCAGGTCGCGGTCACACCGCAGGCGGGCGAGGATGCGACGAGTCATGGCCTCCCCGACTACCTCGTGGCCGAAGAAGTGCGTCTGGCCGTTGACGTGGCTGATGGTGCGAGGCTTGGCGATGTCGTGTAGCAACGCGGCCCAGCGCAGCGCCAGCTCGGGCTCGGCGTTGTCCACCACGTGCAGGGTGTGCTCGAACACGTCCTTATAGCGGTACAGGTCCTGGCGCATGCCACGCATCTCCAGGACCTCGGGAATGATGTACCGCATCAGGCCGAGGTCGCACAGCAGCCGCAGGCCGAGCCCCGCACGCCGGGCCACGAGCAGCTTGTGCATCTCCTGGGCGATCCGCTCCTGGCTGATGTCGCGCAGCGCGGCGGCGCGCCGCTCAATGGCAGCGGCGGTGGCGGGCTCGAGCCGGAAGTCGAGCTGGGCCACGAACCGGACGGCGCGCAGCAAGCGCAAGGGGTCCTCGGCGAACCGCTCGTCCGGGTCGCCGACGGCCCGCACCAGGCGCGCCTGGAGGTCGGCCTGGCCCCCGAACGGATCGATCAAGGCGCCGGTCCGGAGGTCTTGCGCGATGGCGTTGATCGTGAAGTCGCGACGAGCGAGGTCCCCTTCGAGGGTCTGCCCGAAGCGAACCACGGGCTTGCGCGAGCCGGGAGTGTACTCCTCGGCGCGATAAGTGGTGACCTCCACGTGCAGGCCAGCGAGTTTGGCGCCGATGGTGCCGAAGCGCTCCCCGACGGCCCACACCGCCTCAGCGCCGCTCGCCTGGAGCAAAGCCTTGACAGCCGGCGGTTCGGCGTTGGTGGCGAGATCGATGTCGGTCGTCTCCCGGCCGAGCAGGGCGTCGCGCACGGCGCCGCCGACCAGGAAGCATTCGTAGCCAGCCGCGCGGAACCGCTCGGCCAGCGCGGTCAGAGCTGGGTTCACGACCACCTCCCTGGGTTCATTGTAAGGGGTAGTGGCCGCAAGCCCTGCGCTTGGCCGTGGATGGGCCACGGTGCCCTGGGACTACGACGGCGATGAGGCGGGCGCGGGCGTGGCCGCAGGCGCCGCCGGGGAAGCCTTCGTCTTGAGCGGCGCAAGGATCATGGTCATGGTCCGCCCCTCCATGAGAGGCATGCGCTCGACCTGGCCGAACTCGCGCACCGCCTCGGCCATCTGCTCCAGAATCTGGCGGCCGATCTGCGGGTGCGCCATCTCCCGGCCGCGGAACATGAGCGTGACCTTGACCTTGTCCCCATCCTTGAGGAAGCGTTGCACGGCGCGCGTCTTGAAGTCGATGTCGTGCTCGTCCGTCTTCGGGCGCAGCCGCACCTCCTTGAGCTCGACCTTGGTGGCATGCTTGCGCGCGTCGCGTTCGCGCTTGGTCTGCTCGTACTTGTACCGGCCGTAGTCCATCAGCCGGCAGACGGGCGGGGTGGCCATCGGGGCGACCTCGACGAGATCCAGCCCGCGGTCCCGCGCGATGCGGAGCGCCTCGCTGGTAGGCAGCACACCGAGCTGCTCGCCGTTCTCGTCGATGAGGCGGACTTCGCGCACGCGAATGCGCTCGTTCACACGGAGGTCTCGGGTACTGATGCTCGTCTCCCTTCGCTAGGCTCTCGACGCGTTCACGTCGGCTCTGGCCCCGAGTGTACAAAGGGCCAGTATTAATCTACCGATGCGATCCCTTATTGTCAACTCTCGGCGCGGCTGTCACGCCGCCCTCCCACGGGGGGACGCGCCGCACGTGCCGTGCCACGCGCACGCTGGACGGCACGCGCTGGCTACCCCCCAAGTGGCTCGGGCGACGGATCCGCGCTCGCCAGCGGCTCGACCTCGACGAGCGTCCCCGGCCCGGCGCCCAGCAAGGCGGCCGCGTTGCCGTGGGGCACCGCGATCTCGAGATAGCCGTCGCTGCCAACGATCGCCCCGAGGGCGGTCATGGCCGTGTAGCTCGGGCTCAGCCCCTCGATCTCGCGGCCGGCGACGCGTACACGACAGGCGCCGCCCGGGCAATGCGCCGCGCGCAGGTTGGTTACGAGGTTGCCGAAACGGTCAGCGTGGAGTACCGCCCCGCGCCAGCCGGTCGGCGTGCGCTCGGGCACCGGACGGGGCAGGCGGGCGATCGCGGGCGTGAGCGGGCCGAGCCGCTCCAGGGGCACGCCGCTGGCCAGGTGGGCCGCCACCGGCGCGAACACGTCGCGGCCGTGGAATGTCTGGCTGCGGTCGGGGAGCTGATACTCGCGGGCCTCGAGCACCACCGCTCGGGCCCCACCACCGAGGTGCCACAGGTCGCCCTGGGGCGCACCGAGCGCCAGCCCCGCCTCGTGGAGCGCCTCGAACACCCAGCCGAGCAAGCCGTTGTCCGGCGCCACCCAGCGCCAGCCAGCGGCCTCCACCGCGATGGCCCGTCGCGCGCTGCCGACCCCAGGGTCGACCACCGCCACGTGCACGGTACCCGCCGGGAAGTAGCGGCAGGACGCGGCCAAGATGTAGGCTCCGCGAGCGATGTCTTGCGGTGGCACGGCGTGGCACAGGTCGATCACACGTGCCTGCGGGGCAATGCCGGCGATCACGCCCTTCATTACGCCCACGTAGTGGTCCTGCAGCCCGAAATCGGTGGTCAGGGTGATCAGCGTGCTCACGGCCGCACAACCACGGCGGCCAGCCAGTCCTGCTGGCGCCGCCGCTCCCGCCACTGCAGGCCCGCCGCCTCCACTGCCGCGCGCAGCGCCGGCTCGTATTCGCGCAACACCCCCGAGAGGATCGCGGCGCCGCCCGGCGCGAGGCGCTCGGCCAAGTCGGGCAACACCTCGCGCAGCACCCGGAGATTGATGTTGGCCAGCGCCAGCGCGAACCGCTCGGCGCACGGCACGCTGGCCAGGTCGCCCTGCGCCACGGCCACCCGGTCGCTCACGGCGTTGCGGGCCACGTTCTCAGCGGCCACGCGGACGGCAGTGGTGTCGATGTCGCGGGCGACGACACGCGCCGCGCCGAGCTTGGCCGCCGCGATGGCCAGAATGCCCGAGCCGGTGCCCAGGTCGAGCACCGCGCTGCCGGGCGCCAGCCAGCGCTCCAGCAGCAGCAGGCACAGGCGTGTGGTAGGGTGCACGCCGGTGCCGAACGCCATCCCCGGGTCGAGGTGCAGGACCACCTCATCGGGCCGGGGTGTGTGCTGCCGCCACGACGGCACGATCACCAGGCGCCGGCCGACATGGCGCACGTGGAAGTGGCGCTTCCAGGCGTTCTCCCAGTCGGCCTCGACGATCTCGCGTACCTGGAGCGGGGCGATGGGGCGCAGCCGGCCCAGCCAGTGCAGCCCCTGCTCCAGCTGCGCGCGCCGCCCTGCCGCGCTGTCGTCGAGCGGCAGATAGGTGGTGATGGTGACGAGCTGGGTATCGTCGACCTGGTAGGTCTCGTCGGGATGCGCGACGACCGGCTCCTCGATCGCCACCCCCTGGCCGTACCGCTGGAACAGCTCGGCGATCGCCTCGACCGCCTCGGCCTCCGCGCGCGTGGACAGTTCGAGCCAGCGCATTGCCCTACAGCCCGAACGCGTCCTTGACCTTATCGACGAAGCCCTTGTTCTCGCGCGGCTTCACCTCGGTGCCGAAGGTACGCGCGAGCTGCTCCAGGAGACGCCGCTGCTCGTCGGTGAGGTCGGTCGGCGTCTGCACGTGCAGCCGGACCAGCAGGTCGCCGCGGCCCGAGGCACGCAGGTATGGCACGCCCTTGCCCCGCACGCGGACCGTGTGGCCGCTCTGCACGCCGGCCGGAATGCGGAGGCGCGCGGGCTCGTCGAGCGTGGGCACCTCGATCTCGTCGCCCAGGGCCGCCTGCGCGATGTTGATCGGCAGATCGAGCAGCAGGTCGTTGCCCTGCCGGCGGAAGTAGCGGTGGGGCTGGACGTGCAGGGTGATATAGAGATTGCCCGGGGTGCCCCCCGCGGCGCCCGGCTCGCCCTCGCCAGCGAGCCGGATCTGCGCGCCGTCATCGACCCCTGCGGGAATACTGACCCGCAGGCGGCGCGTCGTGCGCACTCGGCCACGCCCGTGGCAGGTGTTGCAGGGAGTGGTGATCACCCGCCCCTCGCCCTGGCAGCGGTCACACAAGGTGACGTTGACGAACTGGCCGAACACCGTCTGGGTCGCACGACGCAGCTCGCCCGTGCCGCCACACCGAGCGCACGCCACCGGCTCCGTGCCCGGCTCGAGCCCCGTGCCCTGGCACGTCGCGCACAGCTCGTGCCGGGTCACCTCCAGCTCCTTCTCACAGCCGAACACGGCCTCCTCGAAGGCCAGTGTCACGTCGACGCGCAGGTCCTCGCCGCGCTGGGCCCGGGTTCGCCGTGCCCGGGTGGTGGTGCCGGTGCCGAAGAAGGTCTCGAAGATGTCCTCGAACCCGAAGCCCCCGAACCCGCCGAAGCCCCCGGCCCCGAATGGCACCCCGGCGCCCGCGTGCCCGAAGCGGTCGTACAT
>JADGHJ010000016.1 GCA_019686175.1 Chloroflexota bacterium
GCCGGGGGGAGGGCCCGCGGCGCGGCGGACGGGCGCAGCGCGGCGCCGTTTTGGGACTGTCGGCCAATGGTATAGTAGCGCGATCGGGGGCGGCAACCACTCCCCAGCAAGCAGGTAGTCCCCGCCGGGAGCAAGCGTGACAGAGCACGGACGGCCTTCCATCGGACCCATTCTCGAGCTGTGCGGCCGCTTCCAGCAGTTTGCCGCGCTGGTGGCCGCCTGCCGGCTGCGCGTGTTCGCGGCGCTGGGCGACGGCGAGCACCCAGCCGAGGTGGTCGCTGCGCGCATCGGCGCCCCGGCACATACCACGCGCCAGTTGCTCAACGCGCTGGTCGCCCTCGGTCTCTGCAAACGGACGCCGTCCGGCTATCGCAACGCCCCGCTAGCCGCGCGCTTTCTCGACCCGGCCTCGCCGGCTTACGTGGGAGACTTCGTGGAATGGTTCGGCGATGGCTTCGCGGCACTGGCCACCCTGGACGAGGCGATCCGCCGCGGCGGCCCCGTGGGGCTCTCCCAATCGGGCAGCGACCTGGCGCGGCTGCCCCCGGAGCGGCTGGAGCGCTACGTGCGGGGTATGGAGCAGATCAGCGTGGGCACCGCGCGGTACCTGGCCGAGCGCGTGCCGCTGGCCGGGCGGCGCCGGCTGCTGGACTTGGGCGGCGGCCCGGCAGTGTTTGCCTGTACCCTAGCCCGCCACCACCCGGAGCTGCACGTGGAGGTACTGGAGCTGGGGCCGGTGGTGCCCTTTGCCCGGCGCCGGGTAGCGGCCGAAGGCCTGGCCGACCGCGTTGTGGTCCGCGAGGCGGACTACAAGACCGCCGATCTCGGCGAGGGGTGGGACGCGGTCCTGCTGTCGCAGGTGCTCCAGACCGAGGCGCCGGAGGCGGGCCAGGCGCTGTTGCGCCGCGTCGCCGCGGCGCTAGCGCCCGGAGGGCTGCTGATCATCCACGGCGTGATGACCGATGAAGACGGTACCAGCCCCCCACATGTGGCCCTGATGTCGCTGTTCTTACTCGCCCTCTTTCCGGGCGGCGCGGCCTATCCATGGACCGAGGTCGCCGCCTGGGTGCGGGCCGCGGGCCTGCATGTCGACCACTTCGGCCGGCTACCGTCGCCCGCGCTGACCGCCATCATGCTGGCGAGGAAGTAGCGCATGCGCGTCGCCGGGATCGTCCTGGCCGCCGGCGAGTCGCGCCGGATGGGCTTCCCCAAGGCGCTGCTGCCCATCGCCGGCCACACCTTCGTCGAGCACATCGTGCAGGCGCTGGCCGCGGCGGGCGTAGAGCCCATCCACGTGGTGCTCGGCGCCCACGCCGACCGTATCCAGGCCGCCGTCGACCTGGCGCCTGCGCAGGTAGTGCTCAACCCCGACTGGCCGCGCGGCCAGCTCTCCTCGCTGCAGGCGGGCCTGCGCGCGCTGCCGGCGGGCTACGACGCCGTCCTGATGGCACTGGTCGATCATCCCCTGGTCGAGCCGCGCGTGGTGCGCGCCGTCATCGACGCCCACGCGCGCACGGGCCGGCCCATCGTCATCCCCGTGCACCATGGTCGCCGGGGCCATCCGGTGCTGTTCGCCGCGCGGCTGGTGCCGGAGCTGCTCGCCGCGCCCCTCGACGCCGGAGCTCGGGCGGTGGTGCGCGCCCATGCGGCGGAGGTGCTGGAGGTGCCCACCGAGGCGCGGGGAATCCTGGCGGACATCGATACTCCGCAGCTGTACGCCGAGTGGCTGGGCGCGGACGACGGCTCGGCCGCCGAACCGGCCCCCGAGCGGTCGCCCTGACCGGCGGGCGGCGGCCCACCCGGCCAGGCCGCCCGCGGCGTATAATCCCGCCAGGAGCAGCGAGAGAGTTGCCACCATGGACGACGTGCTGGCCTACCTGGAGGCAGGGCGCGAGCGCTTCCTCCGCGAGCTGATGGACTGGCTGCGCATCCCCAGCATCAGCAGCGCGCCCGAGCACCGCGCCGACGTGCGCCGCTGCGCCGAGGTGCTCGCCGCCCACCTGCGCCGCATCGGCCTGCACCGCGTCGAGGTGTTGCCCACCGACGGGCACCCCGTCGTGTACGCCGAGTGGCTGGGTGCCCCGGGGCGGCCGACCGCGCTGGTATACGGCCACTACGACGTGCAGCCGGTCGATCCCCTGGAGCTATGGGAGACGCCGCCGTTCGAGCCGCAGGTGCGCGACGGGCTGTTGTTCGCCCGCGGCGCGGTGGACGACAAGGGCCAGGTGTATCTGCACTGCGCAGTGCTCGAGGCGTACCTGGCCACCCGTGGCGCGCTGCCCGTCAACGTCAAGCTGCTGATCGAGGGCGAGGAAGAGATCGGCAGTCCCCACCTCGACGCCTTCATCGCCGCCCATCGCGACCGCCTCGCCGCCGACGTGGCGGTGATCTCCGACACGCCGATGTACAGCGCCGAACACCCCTCGCTATGCTACGGTCTGCGCGGGCTGGCGTACCTGGAGGTGGAGGTCGAGGGGCCCCGCAGCGACCTGCACTCCGGCTCGTGGGGCGGCGTGGTGGCCAACCCCGCACTGGCCCTGGCGCGCATGCTGGCGGCGCTCAAGGATGCCGACGAGCGCGTCATGGTGCCGGGCTTCTACGACGCCGTGCGCCCACTCACCGACGCCGACCGCGCCGCGCTGGCCGCGCTGCCGTACGACGAGACCGCCGTGGCGGCCGAGCTGGGCGTGCCCTGTCTGGTGGGCGAGCGCGGGTACTCCCCGCTGGAGCGCGTGTGGGCGCGACCCACGCTCGATGTCAACGGCCTGTGGGGGGGCTACAGCGGCCCCGGCGCCAAGACGATCATCCCGGCACGCGCGGGCGCCAAGCTGAGCTGCCGCCTGGTGCCCGACCAGGACCCCGACACCATCGGCCGGCTCGTGGCCGACTACCTGCGGCAGGTGGCGCCGCCGGGCGTGCGCGTGACAGTGCGCCAGCTCCATGGCGGACGGCCGGTGCTCACCCCGCTGGACACCCCGGCGCTGCAAGCGGCGCAGCGGGCCGTCGAGCGCGGGTTCGGCAAGCCGCCGGTGTTTATCCGCGAGGGCGGCAGCATCCCGTTCGTGGCCACGCTGGTCGAGCAACTCCGCGTGCCTTCCGTGCTGTTGGGCGTGGGCCTGCCCGACGAGCGCACGCACGCACCGAATGAGTTCTTCCACCTGGTGAACTTCTACCGCGGTATGCGCGCCGTGGCCTACCTCTGGGACGAGCTGAGCCGCCTCGGCTAGCGCTCCGCGGCCGCGGTCTGGCCTGTCTTGCTGCCGCCGCGAACGGCGAGCCCGTCCTTCAGCCGGATCTTGCCCACTGCTATGCGTAGCTGCCGCGTGTCATCCGCTGCCGTCGTGAAGGGCGGGCTCACTCCTTCGCCAGCCGCTCTAGCGCGCGGTCTCGATCAGGCGCAGCACGCGCTCGGGCGTGAGCGGGATCTCGTTGGGCTGGATGGTGCCCAACGGCCGCAGGGCATCGGCCACCGCGTTGGCGATCACCGCTGCGGGCGCGATGGCGCCGCCCTCGCCCATCCCCTTGAAGCCGCCCAGGGTGAACGGCGACGGCGTCTCCAGATGGTGGATCTCCATCCCGGGCACGTCGCCAGCGCCCGGCAGCAGGTAGTCGAGGAAACTGGTGTTTAGCGGCTGGCCCTTCTCGTCATAATGCAGCTCCTCGAACAGCCCGTTGCCGATGCCCTGCGCCACGCCGCCCTGGATCTGGCCATCCACGATCAGCGGATTGATCATCCGCCCGCAGTCCTCGACGATCACGTAGCGCAGTAGGCGCACCGCGCCCGTCTGCGGGTCGACCTCTACCACGGCGAGTTGGGCCGAGTTGGTGAACGTGCCTGTGCCGGGCGGGGCGTCGTAGGCGCGCGTGGCCTCCAGCCCAATGCTCTCGCCGGGCGGCAGCTTCTCCACCCGGTGGTAGGCGATGCGCGCCAGCTCGCGAATCGTCATCGACTTGGCCGGCACGCCGCGCACGCGGCACTCGCCGTCGGCCAGCTCCAGGTCCTCGACCGGTGCCTCCAGCAGGTGGCTGGCCAGGCGCAGCAGCTTGCCACGCACCTCGTCGGCCGCGAGCTGGACCGCACCGCCGCACAGCACCGCGCTGCGGCTGGCGAAGGTGCCCATGCCGTAGGGGCTGAGCGTCGAGTCGCCGTGCAGGACGGTCACGTCTTCGAGCCGCACGCCGAGCTTGTCGGCGGCGAGCTGCGCCAGCGAGGTCTCCATGCCCTGGCCGTGCGACTGCATCGAGGCCATCACCGTGACCTTGCCCGAGGGGTCCATGCGCACGGTGGCCGAGTCATAGCCGAGGACTACTGGCCCACCGCGCTTGACGAACTCGGCCGTAGCGTGCGCCGTCTGTTCGGTGTAGGTGCCCAGCCCGATGCCGATGTAGCGGCCCCGCGCCCGCTCCGCCTCCTGCCAGCGCCGCAGCGCGGGGTAATCGGCGGCCTCTAGCGCCCGGTCCAGCGACTCGATGAAGCTGCCGCTGTCGTACACCAGCCCGGTCACCGAGGTGTAGGGGAACTCATCGCGGCGCACGAGGTTCCGGCGGCGCACCTCGGCCGGGTCGAGCCCCGCGGCGCGCGCCACCTCGTCTACCACCCGCTCGATAGTGAAGCAGGCCGAGGGACGCGCCACGCCGCGGTAGGTGCCCAGCGGACACTTGTTGGTGGCCACGCCGAACGCATCGCAGCGGTAGTTACGAATGCGGTACGGCCCGGGCAGGATGCCCAGCGCCATGCCGGGCTCGATGCCTGCCGTCCAGGGCCACACCGAGTAGGCGCCGATGTCGACCAGTAAGCGCGCCTTGAGCGCCAGGATCGTGCCGTCGCGGCGGTAGGCGGCCTCGATCTCGTGGATGTGGTCGCGGGCGTGGGCGCTGGCGAGCAGGTGCTCGCGGCGGTCCTCCTGCCACTTCACGGGGCGCTTCAGGCGCAGCGCCAGCAGGCAGAGCACGATATCCTCGGCGAACAGATTGGCCTTGATGCCGAAGCCGCCGCCGACATCGGGCGCGATCACTCGTAGCTTGTGCTCGGGGAAGTTCAGCGCGTCAGCCAGGCCCGTGCGCACCAGGTGGGGCACCTGCGTGGCGGTCCAGAGCGTCAATTCGCCGCGGGTGGGATGGTACTCGGCCAGGCTGACGCGCCCCTCCATGGGCACCCCCGCGCACCGGTGGGTGACCGTGCGGAGGCGCACTATACCGTCGGCCTGCGCGAACGCGCCGTCCACGTCGCCCACATCCAGATGGCGTTTGACGAAGGCGTTGTCGGTCCAGTCGGGGTACAGGCGTGGGGCGCCGGGGCGCAGGGCGGCCTCCAGGTCCACCACGGGCTCCAGCGGCTCGTAATCGACCACCACGCGCTCGGCGGCGTCCTCGGCCAGGTAGCGGCTCTCGGCCACCACGGCGGCCACCGCCTCGCCGGCGAACATCACCCGGTCGACGGCCAGCGCGGGCTGGGCCGAGCCCTGCCAGACAGGGGTGGCCGAGTCGCAGCGGATGGGCGTGTGGTGCTTGAGCGCCTCGGCGCCGTCGAGGGCAGCGATCACGCCGGGCAGGGCGAGTGCCGGGCGCAGGTCCACCCCGCGGATACGCGCGTGGGCGTGGGGCGAGCGCACGAACGCTACATGGAGCAGGCCGGGCGGGGCGAGGTCATCGGTGTAGCGGGCCTGGCCGGTGAGGAAGCGCGGGTCCTCGACGCGGCGGACCCGGGCGCCGACGAGGTGGGGAGTCAGCTCAGCAGCCTGCATGCGCCGTTGCTCCAGACCGAGATAGCGGCAGCCGCCTGTCGCTCGGGAACGGCCGCCGTGCTGCTATGCTACACCCCGGGGCGCGCGTGGGAACAGGGGCGAGGCGCACGACCAGCCCGGGGCGCTCCCAGGGCGTGCGTGGTGGCCAGGGCGTGGAGTAGCGCCGCACTGGCGGGGTGTAGGCGTGCGAGCGGGACGGCGGATAGCGGCCACTCGTGAGCAGGGAGGGTGATCCGAGGTGGCACGGGTTGACGCGGTGTGCCATCGCGGGCTACAATGAGTGCCGACGGGCCGTAGCGCAGCCAGGTAGCGCACTTGAATGGGGTTCAAGTGGTCGCCCGTTCAAATCGGGCCGGCCCGACCGAAAGGCAGGTGCCGCGCACCTGCCTTTTTATGTTGCCTGCTGAAGTGACTCGGCCACTCGCCCATCGCACGCGCGCCGCTCGTACTGTTCGTTCGGTGACCTCTGGTGTTAGGGAGATCTCTCCGCTGCCCCGCCTGCGGCCAGTGCGAACTCGCCTTCAGTCCTCGTGAGCGGCTCGCTCCGGGTGGACCGGGAGCAGCAGCACGCTAGCCACCAGTAGGACGAGGCCGGCGGTCACCAGAGGCGTCCGCAGCGTGCCGGTCAGGTCGGCCCCCAGGCCCCCGAGCATGGCCCCGACCGGCTGCGCCAGTTCCCAAGCGGCGGTCCCGAGCCCGGTGAACTCGCCCGCGCGCCGCTGCGGGATCAGGTCGGCCAGCAGTGGGAACAGCAGGGCGGTGCAGATCCCATTGGCGACGCCAGTCGCCGCTAGCGCCACGATCGCCTGCTCGACCGTGCGCACCTGGGAGCCGACCAGGACCACCAGGCCAAAGCTGACCAGGCCGCCCAGCAGCACGGGCTTCTTGCCGAAGCGGTCGCCGAGCCAGCCAGCCGGCAGCGTGACCAGGGCGGTAGTCCCTACCGCGATCATGAGGAGTAGGAACGCCGTGGCCTCGTCCGTACCCAGCTCGTTCACCGCAAAGCGCGTCAGGAACGGCACCACGCTGCCCGTGCCGAACCAGAAGCAGAGCGTCGGCAGCAGGTACTTGGCCACCTCGCGGTGCCGCAGCAGTCCCTGCAGATAGGCCCGCGCATCGGCCCGGACGGCCGCTCGCGTCGGCCGCCTCGCGGCCACCGCTGGCGGCTCCCCACCCCCGATGACGGTGAGGCCGAACCCGACGAGAAGCACGCCGGCCACGGTTCCGAACACCAGTTCTTCACCTGTCTGCCAGAGCTGCGACGCGAGGTACAGGATCCCGAGCTGGCCGAGCATGTTCCCCAAGGCCAGAGCTGCCCCCACGCGTCCGCGCTGTCGCTCTGGCACCAGGTCGCGGAGCAGCGCGAGATACGGCCCGTAGGCGACGGCCAGGGCGGTGGTCATCAGTACCAGCGCGAGCACCATGATCCCCACCGGTGGACGCAGGGCGAGCGCGAGCACTGCCACGACCGCCACGGGCACGCCGGCGAGGATGTAGGGCCGGCGCCGGCCGAGACGTGTATGGGTGCGGTCGCTGAGCGCGCCGACGATGATCTGCGACACGCCCGCCAACGGGGGGCGGTCCTGGGCCAAGAGTCCAATCGCGACGTTCGAGAACTCGTAGCTAGCCAGGTAGAGCGGGAGCGCGGCGTTCGTGAACCCAAACACGGTGCCCGCGCTCACGCTCCCGGCACTGTAGGCGGCCGCGCGAACCGGCGAGAAGTCTATCTCGTCTCCGTCGTCATGGGTATCCTGCTGACCCGCCCTGTTGGGCAACACGCGGTTCATGTCCGGTTTCGGCCGCCTCGGTCGGGACCTACCAGCGGCCCGTGGCCGCCTGGCCGTGGCCTGGATCCTGCACCGGCTTGTGGAGAGGTGGCCGGCTCGTACCCAGTGCAGGGACGACCGTGACCACCCTGTTCAGGAGACGGTTGTAGGGAGGATCTCGCACATGGCCACTCAGACTCGCAGTGCTACGGCCGCGCACGTGGCCACATTCCCCGCCCCGCCACCGCTCGCCACGCCCACCGACCTGCGCCCTGAGGAGGTGCGGGCGGTGGTCGAGGCGATCAACCCGCTCATCGCCGATGCCTACGCAGTGTACTTGAAGACGAAGAACTACCACTGGCATTTGGTCGGCTCGCACTTCCGCGACTACCACCGCCTGTTCGACGAGCAGGCGGCGTCGCTGCTGGCCTCCGTCGACCCCCTCGCCGAGCGCGTGCGCCGCATTGGCGGCACCACGCTGCGGAGCATCTCGCACATTAGCCAGCTCCAGACCGTCACGGATGACAACGAGGAGTTCGTGCCGCCCGGCGAGATGATCCAGCGCTTGCTCGCGGACAACCGCCATCTCGCGGAGTGTCAGCGGGCCGCTATCGAGGTGTGCGAGAAGAACCGGGACACGCCGACCGCGAACCTCCTCCAAGAGATCCTGAACGAGACGGAGAAGCGCATCTGGTTCCTGTACGAGGTGAGCCAGGGACGCGCGAACACCGACTGAGCGGCGAGTCCTTCGCCGCGCGCAAGCGGGGCTGGGCGCTTTGCTCGCGCCGAGCCCCGCTTGCTATATGGCAACCGGACGTCCGTCCGACGCGTGTCGGAGGCCCGAGCCGTTAGTACGGGGTGTACGGCACGCAGTTGGTGTAGCCCGAGGCGATCCCGATATTGGAGACGATGACCAGTTGCCCCTGGGGACTGAGACACACGTACCCCGTGGGCGCGCCGGGCGCGAAAGCGCCGTAGCCGTACGGATAACCGTAGGCACCGAATCCGTAGCCGTATGGGTATCCGTACCAGGGCAGGCCGTAGCCGAGGGGGTAGCTAGACGGCCACAGGCCATACCCGTAGGGGTAATAGCCGACGCCGTAGGGGTAGCCCACATAGCCATACGGGTACCCGAGATAGCCATAGGGATATCCGAAGTAGCCATACGGATACCCGTAGCCGTACAGCGGGTAGGGGTAAAACGGATAGCCAAACCACAGCTGCGCGCTGGCCCCTGGCGCACGCGCCAGGACCAGCATGGCTGCCAGCAGCAGAGCGGCGAGAAGTGCCCGCATCGCCCACCTCCTTCCGTTCTAAGCGTCCTCGGCGACGCTCGTTGATCCCCGGTGTGTCGATGCAGACTGCATGCCTCACTCGCCAGTAGGGAGACCCGCCGAACCGGACGGTGCCACGCTGTCGCTCACCAGCCAGCCACCCGTGCGCTCGTCGTAGGTCAGCACGGGTTCGGGTCGAGCCAATTGCTCGAGGAGTGTGTCCACGGCGTGCTTGAGCACGTCCGACTCGGGCGTGATGACGCGCCGCTCGATCACCCGCTCGGGCCCCACGAACCGGAAGCGGAACTCGAGCGCTGGGCGCGGCTCGCCACGCAGGAGGTGCGCGTCCAGGGCCCGGAACAGCGGGCGGCTGAGCAGATTGGCCACCGTTGGGCGATCGCGGCGCTCGATCTCCGGGAGCGGCAGAGTGACCACGACGCGCGGGCCCTGTGTTGTGCCGTTGGTGGGCTGGTGCTGGACCCGGACGCGGAAGTGCTCGCTCAGCGCCTGGGCGAGCCCGCTGACCACCGCGGGCTCGAAGTGCTCAGGGTCCAGCATGATCTCGACGTCCATAGCTCTCGCTCCCCTTTGTTGCGCGGCAGGCTGCGGGGCGGCCCGGTTCCCCTATGGGATATCGCGCACCATCTGGGCCGCCCCACAGCGCACACAGTACAGGTTGCCGGCAACGAGCGCCTCACCGCAATTGGCGCGGGGGGCCAAGCGCTCTGCCCCTCCCGGGCGTCGGTGGGCGCCAACGGGGGCTGCTAGCGCCACGATCGCCTCCTGTTCCGCCGCGACCGCTTGCTGCACCCGGTAGCGCAGCAAGAGCATGCCCACGATGGCTACTGGGATCGCGAACACCACGGGCGACCAGTCCCACAGCGCGTGCAACAGCACCGCGATCGCAAAGGCGGCCACGACGGCCCGGTCGATTCGCGGGCTGCCGGCGCCTTTGCCGCGCCAGATGGCGGCGCAGATGAGCCCGGTCCACACGCCATGGCCCGCGAAGGTGGTGAAGGCACGCATCCACAGCACCACCAGCATGTTGACGACGCCGCTGGCCATCAGCGCGGTACCAGCGTACAGCACGTTCTCGACGGCCGCGAACGCCATGCCCGTGGCCACGCCGAACACGATGCCGTCCAGCTCGAAGCGGTAGCGCCGGCGCCACATGAGCCATGTTGCGCTCGCGGCCTTGGCCGTTTCCTCCACCAGCCCGGTGCCGAGTGCCGGCAGGAGCGCCCCCGTGCCGGTGGGAAAGAGGTTGCTGAGGATGAGTGCTAGCACGACCGCCCCCACACCGCCCGACAGCCCAATCCCCAGGAGCCGCCGCGTCGAGAGCGAGCGGAGGAGGTCGCGCTCCCAGAGATAGCGCAGGTACACCACCGGCGCGAGCAAGCTGCCCACCAGCACGCAGGCGGCGAGGGCCAGTCCGGCGCCGGTGGTCGCCGCGAGCCAGGACAGCGCGGCCAACAACACTACACCGCCCGCTAACAGCAGCCAGTAGCGCCCCCGGGCGCGTCGTGCCAGCCCGGGCATGATCGTGCTGACGGGGTCCGGCAGGGCCAACGGCTGATCGGTCGCCCCTGCGAAGCGCGCCCGCAGCAGCGCGTCGAGCAGGCGGCGCAGGCGCGGGTAGGTGGCCACGGCGCGGCCGAGATCCTCCCGTGGCAACGCGACCAGCTCGAGCGGTGTCTGCGCCACGATGGAGGCCGGGCTGGGCGGCTGGTCCGTCGCGCCGCTGGCGCCGAAACTGTCCCCGGGCCCCAGGCGCTCGGAGGCCCCTCCGGCCCAGCGGCACTCGGCAACGCCCTGTTTGATGAGGTACCAGGCGTCGGGCACCGCACCCGCCTGGAGGATCGTGGTCCCAGCCGGCACCTGGTAGCGCTGGCAGCGCCGCACCGCTGCTACCACCACCGGCGCCGGGAGGCCCGCGAAGGGCGAGAAGCGCTGCAGGAAGCCGACGAGGTCCAGGTAGTCCACTCGCCGGCGTAGCGCCTCGCGGAAGCGCGGGACCGCGCGCAGCGCCTCGCCCACAGCCGCCCCCGGTAGGCACGCGACCAGCGCGGGCATGGTAGCACGGATGGTGGCGGTACGAGGCGCGCCGGTGAGCGCGGCCATCTCACCGAATACGGTGCCCGGGCCGAGCTGGGCTAGCCCTAGCTCGCTACCGCCGAGCCCCTGGCCCACTACTTCGAGCTGCCCGCTCGATACCACGTACAGGTCGGTCGAGCGGTCGCCCTCGCGCACCACGGCGTCGCCCGGCGCGTAGCGCTCCAACCGCGCCTGCCGCGCTAGCCAGGCCTGCCAGTCGGGCGAGAGAGCGGCGAAGGGGCCGTCGTGCAGCAACGCGTCGATGGCGATCGGGAGGCCACTGGCCTCTGCGTCCACCGGCATGCGCGGTGGCGCAAGCGAGTACGCCGCTGGAGCCGGAGGCGTCGAGCGGTCATCCCGACGATCGGCGCGATAACAGCGCCGCACGCCCGGCAGCAGCAGCCCGAGCCCGACTAGCAGCGGCCCGACTAGCGCGCCCAGCAGAGGCCAACGGGGCAGGACCCCCGCCACGATCAGGCCCAGTAGCGCCAACAACCATAGTGCCGCCAGGCCGAGGGCCGTGCTGTGAGCCGTGGGGCTATTGGCCCGCAGCCGCCCCGCGACATACGCGTGTCCGAAGGCCAGCACGGCGGCGACCTCGGCGCCAAACAGCGCCGCGACTGCATTGCTCGCCTGGTCCGTCAGAGCAAGCACGAGGGCAACGATGGCCAGTGCGACCGTGAGCAGGCCGAGCACCAGGGCAGCCAGGCCTGCCAGGAGCCGCACGCCGACGCCGAAGGCTGTCTCCCCGGCGGCGCGGATCCAGGGCCACTGCCAACGGACAGCCACGGCGCGGGACAGCGGCCCCAGCCCGGCAATCCGCTCCAATCGCAGGAGCGTGCGGCCGAGCTGCACCCGATCGCCGACCCACAAGGCGACCGGCTCGTGCGCCCGGAGGCCGTTGACGTAGGAGCCGTTGGTCGATTGCAGATCCACCAGCACGGGGACGTCATCGATCAGGTCCACGCGCGCGTGCCGGCGCGACAGGGTCGGGTCATCGAGCCGCAGGTCGGCGCCCACGCCCCGACCGATGGTGATACTCTGCTGTAGCGGTAACGCGCGGGGTGCCAGGGGACCGCTCTCGACGACCAGCGCGAACGGGGAGCCCTCGGGCGGTCGCCTCGGCATCATGGGAGCGACTCCAGCGTACTGCACACACGGCGCGAGGGGCGCGAGAGCCATCCGACGGCGGGCCGGTGATCGCGGGAATCGAGCCGGCGAGTCCTGTGGGCGCCAGTATAGCACCCGCTGGTCGCCTATGCTGTGAGCCGGCGCACACTATCGGCTCCCGGCGGAGAGGGGCGGGAGCCCCGGCGCGGGTCGCGATCAGCCGCCTGGCCGTGCGTCCGCTGCCAGGCCGAGCAGAGCGCGCGCCCGCGCCCAGGCTTGCTCCGGCAGCGTGAGCCGCTCGGCAAAGCCACTGAGCGGCCGCGTGGCATCGATGCCGAGCTTGGCGCAGGTGCCATCGGGCGATGAGGGGTCCAGCAGCGTGCCCATCCCGCCGCTGGCCACGACCAGGTCGCGATCCGCCTGCACCCGGGTGGCCACCGCCCACAGCACCTCTTCGTCGTTGTAGATGTCGATGTCGTCGTCTACGACGATCACGTGCTTGAAGTAGTGGTCGGCGCCCAACACGGCCATGATGGCCTGTTTCGGCTGCCCCTCGGCTGTCTTGCGCAGCGAGACATAAACGTGGAAGCTGCCGCAGCCCGAGCGGATGGGAACGCGCACCGCCTTGAGGTTGGGGATGATACGGCGCAGGATCTGGGTGACCAGGATCTCGCGGGGAAAGGCGAGGAACAGGCAGTGCTCCAGCGACAGCCCCGCGTTGTGCGACTGGTAGATCGCGCCCTCGCGGTACTGGAGCGCCGTGGGGATCAGCACGTTCTCCGTGCCGCGGGTGGAGGCGTACCCGGTGAACTCGCCGAACGGGCCCTCGCGCTCGCGCTCGTCGGCCAGGATGTGGCCCTCGATGACCATCTCGGCCCAGCGCGGGACGGTGAGATCGACCGTGCGACAGCGCGCCACCTCGAGTGGCGCGTCCAGCAGCCCCCCAGCGATGGCAAACTTGCCGGCGTCGGCCGGCGGGATGACGATCGACGCCAGGGAGACGGCCGGCGGCACGCCGAGCACCACAGCCACCGGCAAGGGTTGGCCAGCCTCCGCCGCACGGCGGTGATACTCGAACATGCGGCGTCGCGAGTGGAGACTGATCCCTAGTCGCTGGGGCCCCTTCACCATGATGCGGTGGTAGCCGATGGTCTCCACGCCCGTGTGGGGGTCGCGCGCCACCACGTGCCCACCGGTGATGTACGGGCCGCCATCCTGCTCGAAATGCGTCAGTGCCGGCAGAATGCCGAGATCCAACCCCGAGCCCTCCACCACGTTGGCCTCGAACGGCGCGTCAGCGCACAACCGCGGCGGGATGTGTCGGTTCACGCGCGCGCTGTACACCGCGTTCAACTCGGGCTCGGCCACGCCCAGGCCGCGCGCCAGCCGCTCGCGCGTGGCTAGCACGTTGACCACCGCGGGGAACGGGCTGCTGCCCACGCGGTCGAACCACACCACCGGGCAGCCCGGAAGCTGCTCGGCCGCCATGGCCACGGCGGTGGCCTCGTACACGGGGTCCACCGGCTCGCGGATGCGCACGAGCTGCCGCGGGCAGTCGCGGGCGAGATCGGCGAGGAAGGTGCGCAGTTCCTGAGGCGCGGACATGGCGCGCTGCTCCCGGTGGCGTAGTGGCCGAAGGATAACGGAACCTCGCCGCGTCTGGCTAACCGCTCTCAGCCGTAGAGGATGGTCGAGTACAACTCCGGTTCCACCAGCGCCTCGATCACCGTCGGCCCCTGGGCGCGCAACGCCTCGGCGAACGCGGCGCGAAACTCGGCGGCACTGCGCGCCACGCGGAGCGGGACACCGAAGTAGTGCGCGGGGAAGTGCGCGTCCGCCAGCGGCAGGTCGATGCCGCTGTAGGCGTACTGCCTGCGCTCCTGCTTCACCTTGATCAGCGCCAGGGCGCGGTCGTTGAGGATCACGAAGGGGATCGGCAGGCCCAGCCGGGCGGCCGTGGCCATCTCACCGGCCATCATCAGGAAGCAGCCGTCGCCCATCACAGCCGCGACGGGACGCTCGGGGTAGGCCAGCTTGGCGGCTAGCGCGGCTGGAATAGCGTAGCCCATCGACGACCAGCCGTTCGACACCAGCAGCGTCTCGGGCACGGTCACCCGCCACTGCGTGGCCACCAGATGGGTGTGGGCGCCGACGTCGCAGCACAGGATGCCGTCGCGGGGGAACAGCTCGCGCATGACGTCGAGCGCTTCCCAGGGCTGGAAACCTCGGCCGGGCACGCGCAGGCTCGCCTCGAGCCGGGCGCGGAAGCGCGCGTGCTCGGCCGGGTCCCACTCGGTGGTGCGCGGCGGCAGCCCAGCCAGCCAGTGAAGCGCGGCGGCCAACCGCCCCACGGCCTGCGCTTCCACGCGCACGGTCGGATCGACATCCGCCGGCTCGCCGGCCACGTGCACGAGGGGCACCGGCGGGATCCACTCCTCGTAGCCGATCTCCACGGGGTCGTAGCCGATACCGACCACCAGATCGGCCTGAGCCAGATACGCCTCGATGGTCTTGCGCCGCGCGCGGCCCACCACGCCCAGCCAGAGCGGGTGGTCCTCGGGCACCACGCCTTTGGCCATATTGGTGGTCACGAACGGAAGCTGCTGCGCTTCGAGAAAGCGGCGCAGCGCGTCGAGCGCGCCCGTGCGGTAGAGGCTAAAGCCGAGCGCGGCCAGCGGCCGGCGGGCCCGGCGCAGGCGGTCGGCGATGCGCGCCAGGTCGCTCTCGGCCGGCGGGGGGCTCTCGTCCAGCGGTCCGGGCTGGAACAGCGGCGGCGCGGAGGCATCGGCGGCCGGCGCTATTGCCACGTCCTCGGGGAGGTCGAGGTGCACAGGCCCCGGCGGCTCGGCCACCGCCAGCCGCAGCGCCGCGGCCACCTGCCCCGCTACGTCGCCGCCGGTGAGCTGGTAGCTGGCCTTGCTGAGCGGGCCGAATAGCGCCTGGTGGTCGATGCGCATCTGCACGCGGCGGTGGAGCTGTGCCAACGGCACCTGGCCGGTGAACGCCAGGGCCGGGGAGCGGTCGAGCAGTGCGTTGCCGATCCCGGTGGTCAGGTTGGTTGCGCCCGGGCCCACGGTGGCGATGGCCACCCCGGGGACGCCGGTCAGCCGGCCCAGGACGTCCGCCATGAAGCCGGCGGTGCTCTCGTGGCTGACCAGCACGAACTCGATATCTTGCCGGCGCAGCGCCTCGATCAGCGCCAGGACCTGCCCGCTCGGAATCCCCATCGCCCGGCGGACCCCGGCCGCGCGCAGCACGGCGGCGATCGCGTCGGCATTCGTGCGATGGTCGACCATGCGCCCTCCTCGGCTGTAGGCTACCCCGCTGCCTCCTATAATGGCCCAGAACGCAGGGAGTGACCAGCATGCGACACCCGGAAGAGTTCCACGGCATCCTGCCGCCCATTCTGACCCCGCTCCACCCCGACAGCACGCCCGACCTCGACTCGCTGGCCCGGCTCGTCGAGCACCTGCTCGCCGCGGGCGTGCACGGCCTCTGGGCGCTGGGAACCACCGGCGAGTTCGCGGCGTTCACCGCCGTCGAGCGCGCGGCGATCCTGCAGCGCGTGGTGGAGACGGTCAACGGGCGGGTCCCGGTAGTGGCCAACGTCTCAGATGCCGCCACGCGGCTGGCCATCGAGCACGCGCGCGCGGCGGCGCGGGTGGGGGTCGACGCCATCGCCGCCACGCCCCCGTACTACTACCCGCACAGCCAGGACGAGCTCCTGGCTCATTACACCGCGCTGCGCGAGGCGGTCGATCTGCCGCTGTTCATCTACCACATCCCCTCGACGGTCAAGGTCCGCGTGGAGCCTGGCACGGCGGTCGCCCTGGCGCGCCAGCGCGCCGTGATCGGCTGGAAGGACAGCTCGGGCGACTTCGAGACGTTCCGGCTAACCATGCGCCAGATGCGCGAGGAGGGGCTGACGTTCCGGGGCTTCCTGGGTAGCCGACGGCTGGCCGATACCGCGCTGGCCTTGGGCGGGCACGGCGCAATCCCCGCCACGAGCAACGTGTGCGCGCGGCTGTACGTCGAGGCGTACGAGGCGGCGCGCAAGGGCGACGCGCAGGCCGCCGCGCGCTGGCAGGAGAAGATCCTGGACTGGGACACACTGCCCGACCGCATCGCGCGCGCCGGCTCGCGCAACGCGGCCACGCTTGCCGTGTTCAAGGCGCTGCTGGCCGAGCAGGGGATCATCGCCCACCCCACCGTGTCGGCCCCGCTACGCCCGCTGACGGACGAGGAGCGCACGGCGCTGGCGCAGCGCCACCCACGGTACCGGCGCTAGCCGCCGAGTCACCGAGCGGCGGGAGGCTCGTCGAACCCGGTCGGATGGCGCCGATGCCACTCCCAGGCGGTGGCCACCATGGTGTCCAGATCGCTCAGGCGTGGCACCCAGCCCAGCTCCCTGCGGGCGCGCCGGTTGTCGGCGTACAGCGCGGGCGGGTCACCCGCTCGTCGCGCCGCCTCCACCACGGGGATCCGGCGCCCCGTCACGCGCTCGCAGGCCGCGATCACTTCGCGCACCGAGATGCCCCGGCCGGCGCCCAGATTGTAGGCCAGCGCCTCCCCCCGCGTCGCCAGCTTGTCCAGTGCCAGCAGGTGTGCTGCTGCCAGGTCGAGCACGTGCACATAGTCGCGCAGGCAGGTGCCGTCGGGCGTGGCGTAGTCGGTGCCGTAGATCTCCACGTGCGGCGCCTGGCCCAGCGCCACCCGCAGCACCAGCGGGATCAAGTGGGTCTCCGGCGTGTGGTCCTCGCCCAGCGAGCCATCGGGATGGGCGCCCGCGGCGTTGAAGTAGCGCAGGCTTACCGAGCGGAGGCCGTAGGCACGACCGTACCAGCGCAAAGCACGCTCGAACGCCAGCTTGGTCTCGCCGTACGGGTTGGCGGGTAGCTGCAGGGTGTCCTCGGTGATCGGCAGCCGCGTCGGCTCGCCGTAGATGGCGCAGGTGGAGGAGAAGACGATGCGGTCCACCCCCTGGGCCCGCATAGCGTCGAGCAGCGCGAGCCCGTCGGCGAGGTTGTTGTGATAGTACTTCGCCGGATCGGCCACCGACTCGCCGACGTAGGCGTAGGCGGCGAAGTGCAGCACGGCGTCGAAGCGGCCGGCCGCCAGGGTCGCGACGAGCCGCTCGCGGTCGGCTAGCTCGCCCACGACCAGCGGGCAGGGCACTGCCGCCCGGTGGCCGTACACCAGGTTGTCGTAGACCGTGACCTCGTGGCCGGCCTCCAGCAGGAGGCGGACAGTATGCGAGCCGACGTAGCCGGCGCCGCCGGTGACCAGCACGCGCATGGATGCTCCCGAGCACAACAGTAGGGGGCTCGCAGCCCCCTAGCATTGTGGCGGCATGGCGGGCTGCAGGCAAAGGGCGCTACTGGGCATCCCGCGGCGCGGTACGCAGACGCGCTAGCTCGGCGCGCGCCTGCTCCAGCTCGCGCCGTAGCTCGCCGATCTCCCGCTCCTGCTCGCGTAGGCGGTCGGTCAGGCGCATGATGACCTCCACGCCCGCCAGATTGACGCCGAGGTCCTCGATGAGGCGCTTGATGTGCATGGCCCGCTGGATGTCCTCGGGCGAGTAGAGGCGGATGTTGCCCTTCGAGCGGGAGGGCGCGATCAGGCCGGCGCGCTCGTAGTAGCGGAGCGTCTGCGGGTGCACGTTCAGCATGCGCGCCGCCACGCTGATCACGAAACAGGCGGTCTCCGGCAGCTTGGCCCGTGACTCGCGCATGGTGCCACCTCCTTAGCGGCCGCCGCGCAGCCGCGCGAGCTCGCGGAACAGCTCGCGCTCGCGTTCGGAGAGGCCGGTCGGCAGCACCGCCGATACCGTGGCGTACAGGTCGCCGCGCCCGCTACCGCCCAGCCGCGGCATGCCCTGGCCGGCCAGTCGGAAGGTGCGCCCGTTCTGCGTCTCGGCCGGGATGCGCAGTGCCAGCCGCGTGCCTTTGGGTGTGGGCACCTCGACCTCGCCCCCCAGCATCAAGACGTGCAACGGCACCGGCACGGTGACGTACAGGTCGTCGCCCTTGCGCTCGAAGGTGCTGTGCGGCAGGACGTGCACGACCAGGTACAGGTCGCCGTTGGGCGCGCCGCCGATGCCCGGGCCGCCCTCGCCCGCCAGGCGGATGCGCGAGCCCTCGGTGACCCCGGGCGGAATGCGCGCCTCGAGTCGCCGCGTCGTGCCGTCAGGCGACTGCACCTGGATCAGGCGCTGGGTACCGTTGAACGCTTCCTCGAGGGTGATCTCGACCGGCTGCTCGTAATCCTGCCCCGGCACCGCGCGGGTCCGGCCGCGCGCGCCGCCTACGCGCCCGGCCCGGCCGAACAGCTCGCCGAATAGGTCGCCGAAAATCCCTTCGTCGAAGTCGACCTGCTCGACGCGCACGCGGCCGCCCGGCGGATAACCAAAGCCGCCAAACCCGCCGAAGCCGGCGCTGCGCGCCGCCGCCTCCGCGGCCTCGGCCTGCTGCCAGTTGTGCCCGTACCGGTCGTACTTCTTGCGCTTCTCGGGATCGGACAGTACCTCGTACGCCTCGCCGATCTCCTTGAAGCGCGCCTCAGCGGTCTTGTCGCCGGGGTTCAAATCGGGATGGTACTTGCGCGCCAGCCGGCGATAGGCCTGGCGAATCTCTTTCTCGGTCGCATTACGACTGACGCCTAGAACCGCGTAGTAATCCTGCTTGGTGGTCGGCATAGCGTTCCTCCCACACCACTGGCAACATTGTAGAAGTTGACAATGATGATGTCAACCTTTACGGGGTGGGGGGCTGCCGCTCGCCGCGGGCGTGGCTGCGTTTCTGCCTAGCGCCACGGCTCCGGCCGCCGACAGGAGCGCCAGTACGCCGGCCACCGTCCAGATGGCAGCGAAGGTGCCCGTAGAGTCCAGCAGGGCGCCGTAGAGCACCCCGGAGCTGGCGCTGGCCAGCTGCCCGATCGCGTTGCCCAGGCCGATGGCCACGCCGGCTTCCTGTCCCGCCACGCGCCCCGCGATCAAGGCCCACAGCAGGGCGATGCACATGCCGGTGCCGGCGCCCGCCAGCACCAGAGCGGCCAGCGCCAGCGCGCGCTGGCCCGGCAGCAGCACGAGGAACGCCCCGGCGCACAGCAACGCGCCCACCGCCAGCATGCGCCCGTGGCACGCATGCCGGTCCGCGAAGCGACCGCTGAGCGGGGTGGCTACCGACCACACGATGGTGAACACCGCCATGAGCCAGCCGGTCTCGCCCTGGCTGTAGCCGAGCGCGGTGCGCAGGTAGGTGGGAAACCAGCCCTGGGAGGCGTAGGCCACCAGCAGGACGATCACGCCGAGCGCAGCCAAGGCCAGGAAACGTCGGTCGCGCAGCAGCCGCGCGAGCGCCGCCCGCGAGCTGCTGCGGCGCACAGGCGGGGAACTCGGGACCGCCGCGCGTACACCGCCCAGCGCCACCAGCGGCAGGACCGCCAGCACGACCAGCGCGGCCGTGACCGAGCTGATGCTAGCCAACAGCGGCATGAGCGAGAAACCGATCAGCGTGCCCAGCGCCTGGCCCGCCTCGACGCCACCGGTCGCCGCGCCGTGTCCGCGTGTGGCGGTGACGGCCAGCTTCATCGCGGTGGGGAACAGTAGCCCGCCGGCGACGCCCATCGCCGCGCGCGCGGCGAGCGCCACAGGGTAGCTGGTGGTGAGCGCCAGCACCAGCGCCGCGGCGCCGAGGGCCACCAGCCCGACCATGGCCACCCGCTTCGGGTCCCAGCGGTCGGCAGCTAGCCCCGCTGGGAGCTGGGTGAGCGCGTAAGTGGCGAAGAACGCCGTCAACAGCGCGCCGGCGCCCGCGTAGTCCACCCCGAACAGCACGCGGAAGTCCTCGAGGAACGGCGAGACGCTGAGCCGCAGGGCATTGTTGCTCAGGAGGATGCCCGCCGCGGCCGCGACGATGAGCCCGGGCCGGACGGGCGCGCTGGCCGCTCGGGCGGATGCAGCCTCCGCCATCGGGTCGTGCTCCTCCGCTCAGGATCGAGGCACGGCAGGCAGTGACGGAAGCTTAGCGGCCCGTGCCTCTGGGTAGCAAGTGCGAGCAACGGCCACACGACGAGATCTCGGCCCGCGGATGCCGAGCCGCCGTATACTGGAAGGGTTTCCCCAACAGCCTTTTCCCACAGGCGGAAGACTGTGCCGAGGATCTCCTAACCATGACACGCGACACACAGAGGCCGCTGACCGGTCTCGGACACGATGGCCTCGCGCGGGGGGCCGGGCGCGGGCTGGGCGTCGCGCTGCTAGCCGCGTTCCTCCTCGCCGGCTGTGTCGGTGGCCCGCGCGGGCTGAGTCCCGAGGCAGCGGGACCGGCCAGCGAGGCGACCCCGGCCATCGGCGATGCGGAGCAAGGCAAGCGGCTGTTCGCGACGCGCGGCTGCGTCGGCTGCCACACCGTGGCAGGCGAGTTCGCTGGCGGGAGCATGGGGCCCGAGCTGCGCCGCTCCATGCGGCAGCCCACGATCGCCGGCCAGCCCAACACGCCAGAGAACGTGTGGCGCTTCCTGGAGAATCCCGCCAAGGTCAAGCCCGGCACGGCGATGCCGCGGCTGCCCCTGAGCGCGCAGGAATTGAACGACCTGGTGGCCTACCTGGAGACCCTGCGCCAGTAGCGCGGCCTCAATCGGCCAGCTCGGCGAACGCCGCCTGCGCCGCATCCACGGTTGCGGCGATATCGTACTCGTTGTGCGCGGCGCTGATGAACCACACTTCGAACTGGCTCGGAGGGATGTATACCCCGCGCTCGAGCAAGCCGTGGAAGAAGCGGGCGAAGCGTGCCGTATCGGCGCGCCGCGCGTCGTCGTAGCTGCGCACGGGCGCCTCGGTGAAGAACACCGTGAGCAGCGAGGCTGCCCGGGCGACCTGCACGGGCACGCGTGCTCGAGCTGCGGCCCGCGCCAGGCCATCCGCCAGCGCGGCAGCGAGCTGGTCGAGTCGAGCGTACAGGGCCTCGTCGCGCAGCAAACGCAGCGCCGCGAGGCCGGCGGCCATGGCCAGCGGGTTCCCCGACAGCGTGCCCGCCTGGTACACCGGCCCCTGCGGCGCGACCAGCGCCATGATGTCGCGGCGGCCCCCATAGGCGCCCACCGGCAGACCACCACCGAGCACCTTGCCCAGCGTGGTCAGGTCCGGACGGATCCCGTACAGCGCCTGCGCGCCCCCGGGAGCCACGCGGAACCCTGTGATCACTTCGTCGAAGATGAGCAACGCGCCGTGCTGCTCGGTCAGGCGGCGCAGGCCCTCCAGGAACCCCGGCGTGGGAGGCACCAGGCCCATGTTGGCCGCGATCGGCTCCACGATCACCGCCGCGATACCGTCGGGCTGGGCGCGGAACGCCGCCTCCACGGCCTCGAGATCGTTGTACGGCAGCGACAGGGTGTGGCGCGCCATCGCCGCCGGCACGCCGGGGCTGTCAGGTGTCCCGAACGACAGCGGCCCGGAACCCGCCTTGACCAGCAGGCCGTCGCCGTGGCCGTGGTAGCAGCCGTCGAACTTGATGATCGTGTCGCGGCCCGTGAAGGCGCGCGCCAGGCGCAGGGCGCTCATCGTGGCCTCGGTGCCCGAGTTGACGAAGCGTACCACCTCGATGCTCGGCACCAGCTCGGCGACCCGCTCGGCCAGTTCCACCTCGCGTGGCGTGGGCGTGCCGAAGCTGGTGCCGTCGCGAGCTGCCTCCGTCACGGCCGCGACGATGGCCGGGTGCGCGTGGCCGTGGAGCAGGGCACCCCAGGAGCCCAGGTAATCAACATATACGTTGCCATCGGCGTCCTGCACGCGGCAGCCCTCGCCTTTGACCATGAACCGCGGCGTGCCCCCCACGGCGCGAAAGGCGCGCACGGGACTGTCCACACCGCCCGGGAGCACCTGCTGGGCCCGCTCGAACAGCGCCCGCGAGCGCGAGGTATCGGTGAGGTGCAGCTCGGTACTCAACGCTCCTCCAGCCACCGCGCCACGTCTTTGGCAAAGTAGGTGATGATCAGGTCGGCGCCGGCCCGCCGGATACTGGTGAGCAACTCCAGCGCGATGGCGCGCTCGTCGATCCAGCCGAGCTGGCCGGCCGCCTTCACCATGGCGTACTCGCCGCTCACGTTGTAGGCGGCCACCGGCAAGTGGAACCGCTCGCGCACCCGCCAGATCAGGTCGAGGTAGGCCAGGGCCGGCTTGACCATGACGATGTCCGCGCCCTCGGCGATGTCCAACTCCACCTCGCGCAGCGCCTCGCGGCCGTTGGCCGGGTCCATCTGGTAGCCGCGCCGGTCGCCGAACTGTGGGGCCGACTCGGCCGCCTCGCGGAACGGGCCGTAGAAGGCCGAGGCGAATTTGGCGCTGTAGGCCATGATCGGCACCTCGGCATAGCCCGCGGCGTCGAGCGCGCGCCGGATCGCCCCCACGCGGCCGTCCATCATGTCCGATGGCGCCACCAGGTCGGCGCCGGCCTCCGCGTGCGAGACCGCGGTCTGGGCCAGCAGCTCCAGGGTGGGGTCGTTGAGCACACGGCCGTTCTCGACCACTCCGCAATGCCCGTGGCTGGTGTACTCGCACAGGCAGACATCGGTCATCACGACCAGGTCGGGCGCGTGCTCGCGCACTGTGCGGATCGCCTCCTGGATGATCCCGTCGCGGGCGTAGGCCCCGCTACCCACGGGGTCCTTGTGCGGCGGCAGGCCGAACAGCAGCACGGCCGGCACGCCGAGCGCCCGCACCTCGCGCACCTCGCGCGCCAGCTCGTCGAGCGAGAGCTGGTAGTGGCCGGGCATGCTGGCGATCGGCTCGCGCACACCGCGTCCGGGCGCGACAAACAGCGGCAGGATGAGGTCGGCCACGCTGAGCGTCGTCTCGCGGACGAGTTGCCGCAGCGCCTCCGTGCGCCGCAGTCGGCGCGGCCGCGACGTGGGAAACGCGGGGTACAGACTCATCATCCCCCTCCGTTCTCGCACTCCCCGGGGGCCGGGGCGATACCCGGCAACCGCGCTTCGCTACTGACCGTCGCCTCGGCTCCCGCGGCGTACTCGACCAGCGCGGCGACCAGCCCGGCTACCGTATGCTCGCGCGCCACCACGTCCACCCGTACCCCCAGCGCCGCCGCCGTGGCTGCCGTCGTGGGGCCGATACAGGCCACGGTCAGCGGCGTCAGCGGCGTGGGGTCGCCCCCGAGCGCCTCGACCAGGTTGCGCACCGTCGAGGAGCTGGTGAAGCAGGCGGTGTCCACCGCGCCGGCGGCCAGGAGCTGGCGCGCGCGCTCCGGGAGATCGGGTGGCGACACCGTGCGGTAGGCGACCGCGTTGCGCACCTCGGCGCCGAGCGCTGTTAGGTCCTCGGCCAGCGCCGGGGGCGCGATATCGGCGCGCGGCAGCAGCACCCAGGCGCCGGCGAGATCGCGGCCGCGCAGCTCGGTCAGGATCGCCTCGCTGGTATAGGTAGCCGGCGCGAAGTCGGCCCGCAGGCCCAGCGCCTCCAGCGCCGCCGCCGTGGCCGGGCCGATCGCCCCGACCGTGGCGCCCGCGAACAGGCGCGCGTCGCGGCCCAGTGCGGCCAGGCGCTCGCGGACCGCCGTCACCCCGTTGACGCTCGTGAACAACACCCAGCACGGCTGGCGACCGGCCCGTGCGGGCAGCTCGCGCAGGGCGGCGTCAAGATCGTCATAACTCTCGGGTGGCACGACGGCGATGGTTGGCAGCTCGACCGGCCGGGCGCCCGCGGCGCGCAGCAGCGCGGCTAGAGAGCTCGCCTGCTCGCGCGTGCGCGTGACGAGCACGCGGCGGCCGAACAGTGGACGCCGATCGAACCAGCGCAGCCGTTCGCGCAACGCCACGACCTCGCCCACCACCGTGATCGCCGGCGGCTGGATACCCGCGGCGCGCGCCCGCTCGGCGATATCGGCCAGCGTGCCAGTCACCGTGCGCTGCTCGGGCAGCGTCCCCTGCGCGATGACCGCCACCGGGGTGTGGGGCGATCGTCCGCCAGCACGCAGGGCCGCGACGATCTCCGGCAACCGCTCCACACCCATGAGGAACACGAGCGTGTCGGCCGCGCTGGCGAGCCGCCCGAAGTCCAGCGCCTGGCCGCCGCGCGCGTCGCCCTCCTGGCCTGTGATGGCCGCGAACGACGAGGCGTAGCCGCGGTGAGTGACGGGGATCCCGGCGTAGGCGGGGACGGCCACGGCGGAGGTCACCCCCGGGACCACCTCGAACGGCACGCCCGCCGCGCGCAACGCTTCGGCCTCTTCGCCGCCGCGCCCGAACACGAACGGGTCGCCGCCCTTGAGGCGCACGACCGTGTGGCCCGCGCGGGCACGGTCGACCAGCAGGGCATTGATCTCGGCCTGGCTGAGGGTATGACGGCCGGGCTGCTTGCCCACGTAGATGCGCTCGCACGTCGGCGGTGCGAGCGCCACCAGCTCCGGGGCGGCCAGCCGGTCGTACACCAGGACCTCGGCGGACGCCACCAGCTCGCGCCCTCGCACGGTGATCAGCGCCGGATCACCGGGACCGGCGCCCACCAGGTAAACCGTTGCCGCGCCCATCGTCACGCCACGCTCCCTGCTTCCAGGGTACCACGCGGGCGTCCGCGCGCCAGGCGGCTGGCGGCTAACGGAGGGGCACTGGTGCCCGGCGGGGCAGCGGCGCGAACCGGAACTCGCGCTGGCGGATCAGTTCCTGATACGAGCCGAAGCGGCGCGCCTGCTCGGCGTCGACCCGGTCGAGCGGGTCGGGCTCGGCCGGCTCCTGCTCGAACACGCGGCGGAGCTGGTAGGTGGTGGTCCGCTCGGCCGGAATGCGGCCAGCGTCGCGGATCAGCCGGCGCATCTCGCCGGGGCGTACGAGCTGGCCGTGGGTAGCACCCGCAGCGGTAGAGATACTCTCGTTGATCAGCGTGCCGCCGTAGTCGTTGGCGCCCGCGCCGAGGCAGTGCTGGCTGAGCTGCAAGCCCTGCTTGACCCAGGAGACCTGGAGGTTCGGGATGTCGCGCCCTAGCATCAGGCGCGCCACGGCGTACATCGCCACTACCGCATCGCCGCTCGGCCCGGCCGGCACCGCCTGGCCGACCTGCTGGGCAAACATCGGGGCCTCCTGGTGGACGAACGCCAGGGGCACGAACTCGGTGAACCCGTGCGTCTCTCGCTGAATCTCGCGCAGCAGGGCCAAGTGGGCGGCGCGCTGGCGGCTGGTCTCCAGGTGGCCGAACATGATAGTGCTAGTCGTGGGGATACCCACTACATGCGCCGTTTGGATCACCTCGCGCCACTTGGCCACGCTGATGCGGCCCGGCGAGATGCGCTGCCGCAGCGCGTCGTCCAGGATCTCTGCCGAGGTCCCCGGCAAGCTGCCCACGCCCGCCTCCTTGAGCGCCAGGAGGTACTCGCGGATACTGACCCGCGCCCGGCGCGCGCCGTACAGCACTTCCTCGGGCGAGAAACCGTGGATATGGATGTCGGGCAGCTCGCGCTTCACCGCGCGGCAGAGGTTGACATACAGCCAGCCGTCCATCCCGGGCGGCAGCCCGGCCTGCACGCAGATCTCCGTGGCCCCCAGCTCCCACGCCTCGCGGGCGCGGCGCACGATCTCCTCAATGGGCAGCAGGTAGCCCTCCTCGGCGAGCTGGTCGCGCGAGAAGGCGCAGAAGCCGCAGCGCTTCACGCACACGTTGGTGAAGTTGATGTTGCGGTTCACCACGTAGGTGACGATCTCGCCCACTTGCTGCCGGCGCAGCTCGTCGGCGACCAGGGTGAGCACGTGGAGGTCGCGACCACGCGCGTCGAACAGCCCGGCTGCCTCGTCGATACTGAGGTCGTGGCCGCTGAGGGCGCGATCGAGGCTGCGCGCCACGGCGGGCGTGCACAGGCCGAGCGCGCGCTCGACCGTTGTGTGCAGAGTAGTGCGGTCCGGTGTGGCCACGGCAGGCTCCTCTCGCTCAGTGTTCCGATCCGGGCTCCCCGCCCCGGCCCTCTGCCCTGGGAGGCGGGTGAGGTCCCGCCAACGCGCCGGCCGGGACTAGGCCGTCGGGACCCGTCCAAGCACGCACGCGAGCGCGCAGCGGCTCTGGGACGAACTCGGGCCGGGCGCGCACGTACTCGGGGTAGAGCGCCAGGCGCTCGCGCAGGGTGAAGCCCTCGGCAGCCGAGGCGCGCGCGAGCCGCTCGATGGCCGGCCAGGGGCGCTCGGGGTTGATGTGGTCGGGGGTGACAGGTGACACGCCACCCCAGTCGTTGATCCCCGCGCGTAGGTAGCGCGCGTAGCTGTCGAGGGCCAGGTTTGGCGGCGCCTGGAGGTTCATCGCGGGGCCGAGCAGCAGCCGGGCGACGGCGATCGTGCGCAGCATGTCCAGCTCGCTCGGCTCCGGCCAGTCGCGCATGCGAATGTCCGGCTTGGCGCGGAAGTTCTGCACGATCACTTCCTGGATGTGCCCGTAGGCGGCGTGCAGGTCGCGGATGGCCAGCAGGGCGTCCACGCGCTCGGCGGCCGTCTCACCGATGCCGATGAGAATGCCCGTGGTGAAAGCGACGCGCTGCTCGCCGGCCGCACGGATGGTGGCCAGGCGCACGGCGGGCACCTTGTCGGGGCTGGCCCAGTGGGCCTGGCCGCGGGCCAGCAGCCGCTCGCTGATACTCTCCAGCATGATGCCCATGCTGATGTTCACGGGCCGCAGCAGGGCGATGTCCTCCGGCGACAGGACGCCGGGGTTGGCGTGTGGCAACAGGCCGGTCTCGTCGAGCACCAGCCGGCACATGGCCGCCAGGTACTCGAGGGTCGTGCGGTAGCCGCGGGCCGCTAGCCAGGCGCGGTGCTCGGGATGCCGCCGCTCGGGCTTGTCGCCGAGGCTGAACAGCGCCTCCTTGCACCCCGCCGCCGCACCTGCCCGGGCGATGGCCAGCACCTCCTCCGGCTCCAGCGTGCGTGCCAGGGGGTCACCCGGACGGCGCACGAAGGTGCAGTAGCCACAGCTATCGCGACAGAGATTGGTCAGCGGGATGAACACCTTGCGCGAGTAGGTGACCACGCGGCCCTTGCCTGCGTCCCGCAGGGCGGCGGCGGTGGCCAGTAGCCAGGCCAGCTCGTCGCCTTCGGCGGCCAGCAGCTCGATAGCCTGCTGGCGATCGGGTGGCGTCCAAACTATTGGCGCCGCGGCGCTGGCAACGGAAGGATCGCTGGCCGGAACGGCGAGATGACCGGTCATGGCTGACGCGGGAAGGGGGGGTCGCCCAACGGGTAGCCGAGCACGCCCTGGAGGTAGATCCCGTCGAAGTAGAACCAGCGCTGGTCGGCGCCCCGCCGCACCAGTTCCACCAAATGGTCGTACTCCTCCGGGCGCGCATACTTCTCGACGATGTCCAGCGCGCGGCCGCCGTGGCCCTCGTCGGCCTCGATATGCTCGGTGAAGAACACGATCTCGTCTGGTCGGAACTGCTCGCGCAGGACAGGCAGGATCGGCGGGTACAGCTCCACCGACTGCGACTCCTGGGCGATGGTCTGGCCGACCACCATCTCCAGAAAGCTGGCCCGGGTGGTCAGCAGCTCGAGGTAGTCGCGCAGCGCCTGCGTGGAGGGCAGCGGCCGCGCACGGACGATGTAGTCTGGATCCGCACCGCACGCCTCGGCGAAGCGGAGGACCATGTTCTTGTGCTCGGCCCCGGGCCGATACTCCTCGGCGATGGTGTCGAGATACATGGCGCGGGCGTCCGCCCAGTCCACCGGGCAGGCAGCGACCATGAGGGCGTACCAGCGGGCGAAGGCGTGGGTGTAGTGGTAGTGCTCCTTCGCCCACAGCGCCATCGCCTCGCGGCTCAGCTCGCCGCGGGCCCAGGCCTGGATCAGGGGATGGTGCTTGCAGTGGCGGGGCTCCAGCGCCGCGAGCAGGCGCTGGCGGAGCGAGGCGGCCGGCATCAGACTCCTCCTCGGACGGCTGCACGCCGCGACGGTTTCATCATAGCGGATCGCGATCGCCGAGCGGGGTGGACCGGCCACCACGGCGGCGTCACCCCCCAACTGAGACACGGCACGGCGACTCCGATTGACGCCGTGGCCGGCGGGGGCTACAGTCACTGCCAGGAAGCGCCCGCGTGGCGCGCGGAGGTGAGGGATGGCGACGCGACCGCTGGTTGGGCTGATCGTGCCTCCGGCCGAAGGCGCCGTGCCGGAGGAGGGCCCGCGCCTGTACCCGGACATCGAGTTTCGCGCCCGCGGGCTGGGCCTGGAGCGACTCACGCCAGCCGGCTACGACGCGGTGATCGATCGGGTGAGCGAGCTGGCGCGCACGCTCGCCGCCGAGGGCGCGCGGGCCGTGGCGCTGATGGGCACCTCGCTGAGCTTCTATCGGGGCGCGGCGTTCAACGAGCGGCTGATCGCCACGATGCGCGAGGCGACGGGCCTGCCGGCCACGACCATGAGCACCGGCGTGGTGGAGGGACTCCGCGCCGTGGGCGCTCGCCGGGTGGCCGTCGGCACCGCCTACATCGATGAAGTGAACCGCCGGCTGGCCGCGTTCCTGGCCGACCACGGCTTCGAGGTACTCGCCCTGGAGGGGCTGGGCATCGACGTAGTGGGCGGGCCGCGTACCGTCCCGCCCGAGGCGCTGCTCGATCTCGGTCAGCGAGTGCTGCGTCACGCGCCCGGCGCCGAGGCGATCCTGCTGTCGTGCGGCGGTCTGCGTACGCTGGACGTGACGGTGCCCCTGGAGCAAGCGTGTGGTGTCCCGGTAGTGTCCAGCACACCTGCTGCATTCTGGGCTGCCGTGCGGCTCGTGGGCCACACGGGGCGCGCGCCCGGCTATGGCCGGCTGCTTGCCATGGACCGACCGCCGCTCAGCCCGGTACCGACCGCGCGCTACAGCGAGTTGCAGCCAGGTTGAGCCGCCGCTCTGCAGGACGGGCCCGCCGTGCACGGCGGCGATCGGCCCCACCACTCCCCAAGCGGCGCTAGGCGCCGTCGGCCACGGCACGGTACAGCGCCAGGAGCCAGGGGAGGCAATCGTACTCGCCGAGCCGCTCCGGCGCCACCCACTCGTAGAGGTCGTGCTCCCAGTTGAGCCGTAGCTCGCGGGTGGCGGTGACGAACAGGTAGGTATCGACTTCCCAGGGCCGGCCACCGGCTCGGTCCGCGAACAGGAGCGGCCCGCTATGACGGCGGAGCGTAAGCTGGTCGCGGCGCAAGCCGGTCTCCTCGGCCACTTCGTCGTAGGCGTGGGCGAGCGGGTCCTTACCCTCGGGGAGATAGCCGGAGACGATGTGCCACTTGCCGCGCCCGCTGCCCACGGCCGCGCTGCGCTTGAGCAGGCACACTGCACCGTCGTTGACCAGCACGCAGTTGACCACCCGGGTAGTCGGCTGGCCGTGCACCCGCTGGAACGTCTGCCAGCGCGCGCGTACCGCTCCCTGAACGCTGGAATCCCAGGCCGCAGCCCAGCCGTCCCGGTGCTCGCAACCGGCCCAGCCAGCGGGCAGCGCACTCGGGCGGGCAACATACGCCTGGTCGGACAGTGCCAGGTACAAATAGCCGCCGTGCCGCCGCTGCCAGGCCTGCAACGCGGCACCACCGCGAAGCGGCACGGCGTCGGCGAGGATGGTCGGCAGCCACGACGCCGTCGCCGCGGGCAGCGCGTGCAGTTGGGCGTGCGCCGCCGGGCGCCGCGGCACATGCCGCTCTAGGAACAGCGCCGGCCCCTCCTCGGCTGCGAGAAAGGCGTGGACGCGCCTCCGCAGCGCACGCAGTTCCGGCCACAGGGCGCGCGGCAGCCGGCTGAGGCTGGCCACATGGGCGCGCGGCACGATCAGGAGGTGGCTCGGCGCGGCCGGCGACGGCACGGACAGCACGATGAAGTGGGCCGTCTCGGCCAGGATCGCGGGCGCGAGCACGGCTTCATGACAGAATGGACAAGCGTCGAGCTGCCGCGGAGCCGGCCGTTGCCGCCAGCACCCTGCGGCTCGCCGCCGGGCTGATCGCCTCATCCTCTGGCTGCTATCGAGGACTGTATCGGACCGCGCGTGATGACGAGAGCATTGTACTGGCACCCCACCATGGGTGGTAGCCTGGGACGCCGCCCATCGATGCTCTGGGCGATTGCCGCGAGGTCCGGTTGCGGAGCTTTGGTCGCGTGCGGTATCGATTCGCCACGTAGTGGGCCGCCCGAGGGGGATCCAGCGCGACCGCGCGGCCCTGACAGGGAAGCAGGAGGGAGTCGATGGCGGCGAGACGTACACCGGTGATAGTCTGGGCGATTCTGCTGCTAGGCCTACTATTGGCCTGCCGACCCAGTGGAAGCCCCGCGGCACCCGCGCCCGCCGGGAGTACGGTCTCCCCAGGGGGCGGAGGTCCACCCTCCATATCCGAGGCGCCGCCAGCAGCCACGGCTCTCAGCGTGGGCGTCCTGGGCAGCCTGGTCGACCTGCCGGTGTTCCTTGCCGTCGAGCGTGGGTACTTTGCCGAGGAGGCGCTCGAGGTGCGGCTGGTCGCGTTCAACTCGGCCTCCGATATGATCCCCCTGCTGGCGACCGACCAATTGTCGCTGGGCTCCGGGGGCGTCAACGCCGGCATCTTTAACGCCATCGGCCGCGGCGTTCGCCTCCACATCGTGGCCGACAAGCAGTTCTTTCCCGCCGGCTACGAGGGTTCGGGCATCCTCGTGCGCACGGATCTGTTCGACAGTGGGCGCGTGCGCGAGGCGCGGGACCTGCGCGGGCTGACGATCGCCCAGGGAGCACCGGGCACCACGCAGGAGGTCCAGCTCGATGCGCTGCTGCAGGAAGGCGGATTGACCTTCGACGACGTGGTGTTGAAGACTGTGGCCTACGCCGACCAGGCGGCGGCGCTGGCCAATGGCTCCATTGATGTCACCAGCACCTTCGAGCCGTACACGACGACGTTCCAGGAGCGCGGCCTGGCCAGGATGTGGCGCCTCACCGGCGACATCAGCCCCGATAGCGAGGCGTCGGTGGTGCTGTTCGGCCCCCAGATGCTGGGCGAGCACCGTGCGGCGGGCAATCGGTGGATGGTCGCCTACCTGCGCGGTGTCCGCGACTACGCCCGCGCGTTCGCGGGCGGGGAGCCGCCCGAGGACGTGGTGCAGACCATGGTCAAGCACGGCACCCTGAAGGACCCCGCGCTCATCCGGCGGCTCAAGGCCCCGATGATCAACCCCAACGGCTATCCGTTCCGCGAGAGCCTCCAGCAGACGCTGGACTTCTTCGTCCGCCGTGGCCTGGTGCAAAGTCCGCCGAATCTGGACGAGGTGATCGAGACATCATTCGTGGACTTCGCGCTGGCCCGGCTGGGACGCTACGCGCCGTGAGGATGCAGGCCCAGCAGCCGCCACGCGGCGGGAGGGGAGTTGTCGCCAGGCCTACAGGTGTGAGAGCATTGGGAAGACCAGCAGATAGGCTGGTTACGCGTGGCCGAAGGGTCGCGCACCTCACGCCCACGTCCGGAGGAAGCGCGCATGGAACGCGAGACGCCCGCCCGCCC
>JADGHJ010000206.1 GCA_019686175.1 Chloroflexota bacterium
GTCGAACATGCGGAGGAACTGCACGCCCCAGGGGTTGGCGCCCGCGCGCTCGTCCACCAGCGCCGGAACGCGGCGGTAGATGGCCCGCGTCAGCTCGGCGTCGGCGGCGGTGCGGAACACCGGGCAGGTCCGCGTGTTGGGGTTCAGCAGCGCCAGGTCGTGCGGCCCCAAAGCGAAGCGCCGGCGCGGGTCGTGCAGCTGGGCCACGTCGGTCAGGAAGAAGGCGAAGTCGGTGCGCGGCTGCCGCGCCGCCGCCAGCACCAGCAGGCAGAACTTGTAGCTGGCGTGAACCCCTGGGAAGAACACGCCTCGGTTCTCGAAGTCGAAGAGCGCCGCCAGCGCGCCCCTCTCCACCACCGCCTGGAAGTACCGCTTGGTGCTGTCGTCGGTGGCGATGCCGGTCGGCACGATGATCCCCGCCCGCCCCCGCGGGTTCAGCAATCGCCAGCTCAGCTCCGCGAACAGCGCGTAGTAGTTCACGTCCCCCACCGCCGTCAGGGGGAACCGCTCGCTCGCCCGCACGAACTTGCTCGTCGCCTCGGCCGCTCGCTTCGCCGCCGCGAACTCCGCCGCCAGCGCCGGATCGGTCTGCGGTAGGGCGGCGATCAGCTTGGCGCGCGCCGCCTTGTTGGGCGCCTGGGCGATGGCGGGCGCGTGGGCCTCGAAGAACTCCTGCTCCTGCAGCTTGATCCGCTCCCACGGGGGGTTGCCGAGCACCACGTCGAAGCCGCCCGCGGCCCACACGTCTGGAAACTCCAGCGGCCAGTGGAAGAAGCGGTGCCGCAGCGCCAGCTCCGTCGCCACCCCTACCAGCTCGCTGTGCCCCGCCGCCGGCCGCGCCAGGTACGCTCGCACCGTCCCCGTGGTGGGCACCGCGTCGCCGCTCGCCCCCGACGCCCGCAGCGGGACGTAGAACGCCGCCGTCCACAGGTCGCAGGCCACCTTCCAGTCCCACCAGGTGCTGCCCCGCTGCCGCAGCGCCAGGTACAGCGCGACCTTGCGGGCCACATCGGCAGGCGTGTCATCTGACGCCGCCCCCAGCTCGGCGAAGTCGCGCGCCAGGTCGGCGGGCAACGCGACAGCGGGCGCGAACAGGTCGAGCTGCCCCGCGCGCTCCTGCTGGTTGCGCTTGCGGTACCGCGCCGCCGCCTGGGGGTCGTCGCCCTCCACGGGCTTGTAGGCGCCGTCGGGCACGCCCTTGGTCAGCACGCCGAGGTCCCACACGCCCACCAGGCTGTCGCCGCACTTGATGTGGTGGTCGAGGAAGGTCAGCGCGCGGCCCGGGTCGTGGCTCTCCAGCCAGAGGCTCAGCCGGCAGAGGTCGACCGCCAGCGGGTTGCGGTCCACGCCGTACAGGCACTGGCGCACCACGTCGCGCAGCGCCTGGCGCCGCTCGGGCGGGCTGGGCTCGCGGTCGCCGGCCCGCACGCGCGCCAGCTCGGCGGCCAAGCGGCGCGCCGCGGCGACCAGGAAGTGGCCGCTGCCGGCCGCCGGGTCGCACACGGTGATGCCCAGCAGCGCGCGCTCACGCTCGGCGTCTGTCCGCGCGCGGGCCAGCCGGTCGGCGATCACCGGCTCCAGCGCCGCGCGCACCAGCTCCTGCACCAGCGCCGGGGGCGTGTAGTAGCTGCCGGTCTGCTTGCGCGCGCTGCTCTCCACCAGCTCGAAGCGCGGGCTGGCCGCGTCCACCACCACCCGCGGCTGGTAGTCGAGCAGCGCCTCGTAGATGCCGCCGAGCTCCTCGGTGTTCAGGTCGCGGTAGCTGACACGCCGCCAGCGCTTGTCCACCCGCACGCGCGACAGGTGCAGCAGCGCCTCGGCCAGCGCCGCGTTGGATAGCCGCACGTCCGGCGCGTCGAGGTCGGGGCACGCCTGGCTGTCGAACAAGCCGCCGTCCAGCGGGGCCAGGCCCAGTCCAGTGCGCCGCCCGGCCAGCAAGTCGAACACGAGGGTGAGCGCACGCCACCAGTCGTCGTGGCGGCCGTCGTCGAGGTAGCGCCAGGCCTGATCGCGCAGGCGGGTGAGGCTGTAGGCGCGGGCGTAGCGCCGGCGCGCGGCCGGCTCGGCATCGGCGGGGAACAGCAGGTCGCGCTCCTCGGCCACCGCGAGGAACAGCAGGCGATACACCAGGCGCAGGAGCTGGGCGTAGAACGCCTCGGTGGTGAGCACGCCAGCGCGCAGGCGCTCGCACAGCCGCTCGTTGGCCGGGTGGGCCAGCAGCCCCGTGCCGAGGGCCACCAGGGCGCGCTCGACGCCCTTGCGCAGCTCGGCGAACGCCCGCACGCCGCGCGTCTCCGCACGCTCGCGCCAGCGCTCCAGGTGGCACGCGCTCGGCTCGGCGCCAGCCCGGGGGAGGCGCGAGCGGTGGAGCGTCAGCCACAAGAGGGCGAAGTCGGCGTACACGCCGCCGGCGAATATGGCGGCCAGGTCCCACTCGACGTACGCCAGGCGGGTGAGCGAGTGGTGGTCGCGCAGCAAGCGGAGGCGCACGCCGTTGGTCACCAGCCCGTACAGGGCGTCGGGCCGCGTGTTGAGGTATTCCTGCACCAGGGCGTGGGGACTCAGGCGCGCGTCGCCGCGGGAGGCAGGGGGCACGCGGTCGAGCTCCTGGCGGCAGCTGACGATGTGGATCGGCACGGGGCCGTCGCGGTGCGAGATGCGATACACGCGCCCGCCCAGCTCCTCACCGGCCGCCTGGTACTCGGGCGCGTAGCCGAGCGCGCGCAGCAGGGGTAGCACCCACTGGTGGCGCGTCTGCTCGACGCCGCTTTCGTTCGGGGGGAGGTCCTCTGTGGCGGCCTGGAAGGCGGCCCAGTAGGCGCGGGCGCGCTGCCAGGCGCGGGCGATAGCTTCGCCAAGGCGCTCGCGCGGGCCGAGACCATAGTCAGTGGGCGCCAAGCCGCCCAGCTCGGGGTCCTGCTCGACGATGCGCTGGAGCAGATCGGGGGGCAGCAGCCCGCCCTCGCTGAGCACCGTTGGGAACACCGCCCCCTCGCCAGCCATCGGACACCTCCCTCGGTCCTTCGGTTGCAGCAGTGCCGAGGTGCGCTGCGCCTACGGCTGCCCGCCAATCGGCGCGGGCATGAGCACGTACATCCCAAGCACGTCGAGCGGGCGCTGCGCCTCCACCTGCTGCTGCACGCCTGTGAGCTGGGCGGCGGCGCGCACACGGCGGTGGGCGGCGAGCAGCGCGGCGGCGCGCTCGTCGGCCAGCGTGTCCAGCCGCGACGCCAAGGCGGGCAGGGCTGCCAGCACCTGCTCGAGCCAGAGGCGTGCCTGCCCCGGCGCTACGTTCGCTACGGGCATGGCCGCCCGGGCCAGGCGGTCGGCCTCGCCGGGCGGCAGCCACTGCGGCGCCTCCCAGTCGCCCCGGAAGCCGACCAGCAGCACCTCTTCGGCCAGCAGCTCGCGCGTGGTGCCGGCGCGCCGCTCGCGCAGCAGGTGCCGCCCGCGCAACAGCAGCAGCACGGTGCGCTCGGTGACAGCGGCCGTGCGCACGGCGCCAGCACGGCGCGCCACGGCCTCGGCCGGTGTGTCGAGCGCGGTGTCCAGCAGGTAGCTGCTTAGCGCCTCCACCAGGGGATGTGTGCGCGCGAGGTAGACGACCCCCTCTGGTACATCGGGCTGGAACCCCACGCGCAGGCGCTCGGCCTCGGTCCCCGCGCGGCTGCGCACGGCGCGCGGCAGTCGCGAGAGGTCGAGTGTCACCGTCCCATCGGCGTGGCGCGTGGGGCGCACGCCGCCGGCCAGGCGGGTGACCGCCTCCAGCACGAACGCCTCGACCTCGGCGGCGCCCCCGATCGCCGCCCGTGCCTCGGCCAGCTCGGCGGCGACGACCTCCGGCTTGAGCGCGTGCTGGGCGAAGATCGTGCGCGTACGCCGCTCGCGCTCGGCCACCGACCGCCAGGCGGCGTCGACCTCGCGCTCGTGCTCGCTGATAAATAGCTCCAACTGGCGGTAGTCGGTGCGGCCGCGCTCGAACAGGCGGTCGAAGATCGCCTCCAGCACCTTGTCCGTCTCGACCGGCACGGGCACAGCCACGCCCAGCGTCTTACGGATGTTCTCGGCCTTGCGCAGCAGCACCTCCAGCACCACGCCATCGACGCGGTTGTCCTCGCCGTACAGCAGCACCGCGCGCACTTGGCGGCTAGGTTGGCCGTAGCGGTCCACGCGGCCCTCGCGCTGCTCGTGGCGGGTGGGGTTCCAGGCCAGGTCGTAGTGCACGACGGCGTCGAAGGCGTGCTGGAGGTTGATGCCCTCGCTGAGGCAGTCGGTGGCCACCAGCACCCGCTGCTCGGCCGCCGCCAGCGCCTCGACGCGCGCCTTGCGCTCCTCGGGCGGCAGCTCGCCGGTCACGGCCGCGACGGTCACGCCGCGCAGCCGACGGGCGAGCTCCTCGGCGACGTAGCGCGCGGTGGCGACGTAGCGGCAGAACACGATAGGGCGCGCGCCGAGCTGGAGCAGCTCGCGCACGGCGGCGGTGGCCGCGGCCAGCTTCGGGTCGGCGTCGCCGGCCAGCGACGCCGCTTGCCGCGCCAGCTCGAGCAGGCGCCGCCGCTCGGCCGTGTCGGACTCCTCGCCGGGCAGCGGGTCGGCGCCGGGCGTGCTGTCGTCGGCGGTCTGCTCGTCGGCCTGGTCGAGGTCCAGCACGGCCGCGGCCCCGAGGCGGTCGGCTACTGCGGGGTCGTCCCCGGCGGGGCGCGGGGCCCGGGTGCACAGCGCCGCCGCGGCCGCCGCCGGGCTGGAGGCCACGCAGCGCAGCAGCGCCAGCGTCGCCCACCAGGTGACGCGCTGCTGGAACAGCGAGCGCCCGCGGGCGTCGGCGACCACCTCGCGCGCATACTCCAGCACGCGCTCGAACAGCGCACGGTACTCGCGCGAGAGCCGGTAGGTGCGCTCGGCTACCAGCCGCTCGGGAAAGTTGGTGTCCAGGTCGAGATACCGGCGGATGTCGGCGCGGCGCCGCTGGACGAAGTGACGCGCCAGCAGCTCGCGGGCGCGCGTGCCGGCGCCGTACTCTAGGTCCGCCACGGCGGCGCGTAGGGCGGGGTTGAGCAGGCCCACCAGCGAGGCGAAGGCCTGTTGGTCGCCCGAGTGCGGCGTGGCGGTGGTGAGGATCAGGTGACGCGACGGGTCGCGCGCCAGCTCCGCCACGAGCGCATGGCGCTGCTGCTGGGCCCCTGCACGGCCCGACGGCTCGGCCACGCCGTGCGCCTCGTCCACGATCACTAGCTCGGGGCAGGCGCGCAGGAAGTCGGCGCGGCGCCGGTCGCTCTTGATGTAGTCGATGGACACCACCACGAACGGATAGATCTCGAACAGCGACTGGGCGAGCGTCAGGCCGTGGGCGCGCTCGGCGAGGCGTTCCAACGCGGCCACGGTGCCCGGGCGCACGACCACGGCGTCGAAGTGGAACTTGTCGCGCAGCTCGTCCTGCCACTGCTCGCACAGGTGCGGCGGGCACAGCACGGCCAGGCGCCGGATCTCGCCGCGGTCGTACAGCTCGCGGGCGATCAGCGCGGCCTCGATCGTCTTGCCGATGCCCACGTCGTCGCCGATCAGCAGGCGGACGGGCTCCTGGCGCAGGGCCATCAGCAGCGGCACGAGCTGATAGGGGCGGGGCTCGACGGCGAGGCGGCCCAGCGAGCGTAAGGGGCCGGCGGCATCGCGGCAGCCGAGCCGCGCGGCCTCGCGCAGCAGTCCGGCGCTCACCGCGTCGCCCGCGTGGGCTGGATCGGGCAGCGGGAGCTGCGCGGGCGCCACGTCGTCGCCCTCCAGGGGCAGGTACAGCGCGACGGCCTCCTCGTCGGTGCCGCCCAGGGGGCGCAGGAACAGCAGCTCGGGGTCGTCGTCGCCGGGCAGCACGACCCAGTCGCGCCCGCGCGCGTGGACCAGTGTGCCTGGGGCGAACCGGGGGCGCGGCGTAGTGACGGTCATAGCGTGCTCCCCTCCCCGAACACCCAGGGATACTGCCGAATAACGGCGGGCCAGGCCGTCTCGTCAGCCGGCACAGCGATGACCGTGATCCCCAACCGTTCGAGTCGCTGGCGCACGGTCGCGTCGCGCGCCCGCAGGTCGGGGTAGTCGTGCACGGGGCCGTCGACGAATACTGCGGCCTGATCCTGAACGTAGAAGAAGTCGGGCCGGGCCTCTTCGATGGCGTACTGCGCCTCGTCGGGCAGGCGATAGCCGCGCTCGTGCAGGTACTCCAGGAAGCGGCGCTCCAACCGCGTCTGGCACAGGCCCGCGAGCCGCTCGTACTGTGCCGCGCGGGGACGCCCGCCCGCACCGACCCGTCCGGTAGTCTGCGTCAGCGCCAGTAGGACCGGCCGCGCGAGGTGGCGGCTGAGCAACGGATGGTCGCGCTGGTTGCGATAGGAGAGCAAGCAATCGTAGCAGGCCGCCACGCAGGGCTCGCCGTCGCGCCCCTGGTCGGTGCCGTCGGGCGCGAAGTGGCACAGGTCGAGCGCCGTGCGCGCCACGGCGGCCAGCGCGTGGGCCTCCTCGGCCAGCCGCCCGAGCACGCCCGCGCCGCCCTCAGCGGCCTCGTAGAACAGGAGCTGGCGACGGTCGTCGCACGAGGGCAGTGGCTCGGCCGCCAGTTCGCCCACTTCGAGCTGGAAGCACACCTCGATGCCCCGTTGGAGCGCGGCCTGCACGCTGGCGAGCGTCGCGGCGTCGTAGGGCTCGGTGAAGCGCAGGAGCAGGGTGTTGCGGCGGTCCTCGACGTAGGGCACGACGATCTGGATGTTGGCGTGCTTGGGGTCCAGCTCGTCCTCGTCGCCGGCCTCCACCGCCACTTCGTACTCGCTGCGCGCCCAGCGCCCGGAGTCGAGGTCCAGCGGGAAGCCGTAGCGCGCCTTCTCTTTGCGGGCGTTCCAGCCGAGGTTGATGCGCCAGAGGGTCGCCGTGGGGGCGTAGGTAGCGGTGGCGAGCACCTGCTCTGCCCCGCTGCCGTCGGCCGCCGGGAGGAAGAACTGGCTCACGGTGCAACGCGGCCCATGCTCGCCGCTATCGAAGCGGAAGGCCGTGCGCAGCTCGTAGCCGAGGCGCAGCCGCTCTTCCTCATCGCAGGTAATGCGGTCCACCCGCCGCGTGGCCACGTTAGTGACCCGCAGCAGGCGATCGAGGTAGCAGACTGCTTGGCCGGACAGCGCTACACCACAAGCGGCGCACACGTCGGCCGCGGCGTCGGCGCCGAAGTGGCCGTAGCCGCAGGCGGCGCAGAGCTTGGCCTGCCCAAGGGTACGGTCAGCGTCCTGGCTGGCGAACAGCGCGCGCGTGACGCGGTAGCGGTTGCCCTCGTGGTAGATGATCGAGCGGGGGCCGAACTCGGACACCGCCAGGAAGCGCGGCCGCGACAGGAAGTAGCTGCGGCCGACCCTCTCCTTTCCTCCCGGCAGGTACGCCGATAGCGGCAGGCGGGGGAAGTTATAGCCCGGCAGGAACCCCTCCGAGGCGAAGTAGCGGTAACTATAGAAGTCGCCGTCCTGCACGCGGCCAGGATCGGTTAGCAAGCGGGACTGCTGCTCGGCCTCGGCGCGCAGGCGGTGGGCCTCCTCCTTCTCCCGGGTCGTGCGTGTGGCGTCGTGGATGATGCGATTCTGTCGCTCGGCTTGCTCCTCGGCCGCCCGGTACAGGCGCCGCCAGCGCTCGCAGGCCTGGTCGAACTGGCGCGGCGCGCTGGCGATCACCTCGTCGACCCAGCCCGGGGTGTACCAGCTCGCGCCGCTCAGCTCGCCGGCGAGGTTGTCGAGCACGCGCCGAGCGCGCTCCAGCGCCCTTCGGCGCGCGGCAGGGTTGGCGATGGCGTCGTGGACGCTCGGCTGGAGCGACAGCTGGGCCAGGTCGGTGAGATCGAGCAGTTCGGCCACGGACTCGCGCAGGTGCAGCCCGGTCTCGGCCAACCAGATCGCCTGGATGTGTGCCCGCACGAGGTCCTCGTTGGTCAAGTCGAGCCGCGGCGGGGTGACTGCCCCGCCGACCATCTCCCGCGGCCGCTTGAAGTAGTACTGGTC
>JADGHJ010000207.1 GCA_019686175.1 Chloroflexota bacterium
CCCATGCCTGCTACCGCGCCCGCCCCCGTGCAGGAGTGCGTGCAAGAAGACACCATCGACCTACTGGCCGCGCTGCCGGTGCTCACGCACCACAGCGACGACGCCCACCCCTATCTCACGGCGGCAGTCGCCATCGGCCGCGATCCCGACGGCGGCTGTCAGGGCGTCGGGATCCACCGGGTGGCGGTGAGAGGACCGCGTACCATCGGGGTGTACCTGAACAACCCGCCACTGGGCGCCTTCGCGCGGCGCGCACGGGCGCGCGGGGAGCCGCTCGAGCTGGCGCTGGTGGTCGGCCCCGCACCCGCCGTGCTGCTGGCGTCGATCGTGCCAGCCGCCACCGAGGACAAGCTCGCGCTCGCCGGCGCGCTGGCCGGCCATCCCATCCCGACCGTGCGCTGCCGCACGCTAGCGGTCGACGTGCCGGCCGAGGCCGAGTACGTGTTGGAGTGCCGCATCGCCCCGGACCGTCTAGAGCCCGAGGGGCCGTTCGGCGAGTCGTCGGGCTACTACTTCACGTTCGAGAGTCCGGTGGGCACGGTGCAGGCGCTCACCCAGCGCCGCGCCCCGCTGTACCACGCCCTCGCGCCGTTCAGCCGCGAGGTGTCGGAGCTCGTGGGCTTCAGCCTCGAGCTGCGCCACCTGCCTGAGCTGCAGGCGGAGTTCCCCGCGGTCAGGCGGCTGCGCTACAAACACCTCGGCACGGTGGTCGTCGTGCAGGTGGCCGAGCCCCGGGAGGGCGAGGCGCTGGCGGTGCTGCGCCGCGTGCTCCAGATGGGGCGCGGCGTGAAGCTGGCCATCGCGGTGGACGCCGACATCGATCCCGAGGACGACTGGCTGGTGGAGTGGGCCGTGGCCACGCGCGCGCAGCCCGATCGCGGGCTCGTCGTAGAGTCCGGCCTCCCGCCCTGGTCGATCGATCCGCTCAGCCAGGTCCGCGGCAGCCGCAGCCAGCTGGCGATCGACGCCACTGTGCCGCCCGGGCACCGCCACGCTTTCCGCGCGCTGGGGGTGCCCGAGGCCGTGCGGGCGCGGGTGCGGGCGGCGCTCGGCCTCGACCAGCCCGCGCGCCGCTGACCAGCGACACCGACAGCCACTCTACGATTGATCGATGGGCAGGTTGGGCTGGGCATCGAGCGACAGCGGCGCGCGGGCGCCCGCCTGCCAGCGGTAATACGCCGCAGCCCCGATCATCGCCGCGTTGTCGGTGCACAGCGACACGGGCGGCATCCGCAGGCGGTCGCCCACTCGCTCGGCCAGCATCTGGCGCAGCGGCAGGTTGGCCGCCACGCCCCCGGCCAGTACCACTTGGGCGGCGCCGTACTCGGCCGCCGCCTGGGCCGTCTTGGTCGCGAGGACCTCTACCAGCGCCGCCTGGAAGCTGGCCGCCACGTCTGCGACCGGCGGGTTGGGGCCGAGCGCCTCCAGCAGCCGCAGCACGGCGGTCTTCAGCCCGCTGAAGCTGAAGTCGTAGCTGCCTGGCAGCCAGGCGCGGGGCAGCGGGAAGCGCGTGGGATCGCCGCGCTCGGCCGCCCGCTGGATGGCCGGCCCGCCCGGGAAGCCGAGGCCCAGCATGCGCGCTACCTTGTCGAACGCCTCGCCGGCGGCGTCGTCGCGCGTACGCCCCAACCGCACGTAGCGCCCGTGCTCGGGCATCAGCACCAAGTCGGAGTGGGCGCCCGAGACGATGAGACCGACCAGCGGGAAACGCGGCGGCTCGCGCTCCTCGCCAGGCGCCAGCAGCCAGTTGGCGTACAGGTGCCCCTCGAGATGGTTGATCCCGAGCAGGGGCAGCCCGCGGGCGTAGGCGACGGCCTTGGCCACGTTGACGCCGACTACCAGCGCGCCGGCCAGCCCGGGGCCGTAGGTGACCGCCACCGCATCCAGCGCCAGGCCGCCGCCGTCCAGCCAGTCGAGCGTCTCCTCCAGCAGCGGCACGATGTTCACCAAGTGGGCGCGCGCTGCCGCCTCGGGCACGATGCCCCCGAACGGCCGGTGCACCTCGCTCTGCGAGGCGATCAGGTTCCGCTCGACCCAGCGCCCGTCGCGCACCACGGCCACCGCCGTCTCATCGCAGGAAGACTCGAAAGCGAGCACGCGCACGAGGCTACTCCGGCAGGTCGAAGCGGTACAGGCCTCGCGTGGTCAGCACGTACAGCCGGTTGTTCACATCGATGAGCACGTCGCGCAGGCCCTGGAACTGCGGGGTGTCCAGCGGGGCGCGGAACTGACGCTGGTAGACGCCATCGGGGCTGTACTGGACCACGCGCTCGTTGCCCGCGTCGGCCACGTACACCGCCTCGGCCACCCCGCTGCCCACGAGCGTGACCGCCACCGGGGCGCGCAGGTTGTCGGGCACGCGGCCGTCGAACGGCTGGGGCTGGCCGCCTTCGCGAGCGAACTTGCGCAGCAGGCCGTTGCCCTGGAGGATGTAGAAACTGTTGGCGTCGGCGCTGAGGTCCACGATCTGTGGCCAGTCGAGCCCCGAGCCGCTGCCGAGCGGCGCGGTGGGCGCCCCCTCGTAGCCGCCGCGCGTGGGGCGGTACTCGAGCAGCGCCGGGCGGTCGGGATCGACTAGGTAGACGATCCCCTGGTAACCCGTCATGGCCGTGATGGCACTCCAGCGCATGCTCTCGGCCGGCACGATGCGGCCGAGCTGCGCCGTGGGGTTGTAGGTCACGAACGTGCGGCCGCTCTCCACCACGATCAGCCCGGGGTCGGTGCGCGGCCCCCCGGCACCCACCCACGCCATATTGACGAGGGCGCCCACCACCCGGTTGGCCACCTGCTGGCCGCGCTGCAGCAGCACCGTCGGGTCCGGCGACTGGAGCGCGCCGTCAGCGGCGAGCTGGTAGCGCAGCAGGCGCGCGCCGCCCACGTCCAGGATGTAAATGTCCGTCCCGCTGACGATCACGCGGGTCACCGAGGCCTCTGGCCCGAGCGGCGCCAGATCGATCAGGGGCGTGGCGGCCGGCAGTCGAACCACCCGATCGATGCGGTCCAGCTCCCCTTGCACCTCGGCCAGGAGCGCCCGGGTACGGGCGTCCTCGCGCAAGCGGAGCGAGCTTTGCAGCTGCTGCCGTGCGGTATCGAGCTGCTCGCGGGCCCCGGGCGCGTCCGGGGCGCGGCGCGCCTGCTCGTACAGCGACTGCGCGTTGGCGTACAGCGCCGTGGCGGGATCCGGCGGCGGCCGGAACACGCGGGGCAGCACGAGCGCCAGCCCTACCAGCACGGCGAGCGCGACGGCCATCAGCCCAACCAGCAGCACCCGCGGCGGCAGCGCGGTGAGCGGCTGCTTGCGCGCGCCGCCGAACAACTGGCGGGCGCGGGTGAGCAAGTCGCCGCCCTCCCACCAGCGCTCGCGCGGCGCGCCGTAGTCGTCGGCCATGGCGTCCGTCGGCGGCGAATACCGGCCGGGGGCCGACCGCGCGCCGTAGCCATCTTCCCGATACGCGTGGCGGGCCACCTGGCCACGAACCGCGCCGCGGGGGCGAGGGCGTGGGGCCGCGGCCTCGGCGAACTCCGGCGCCTCCTCCTCGACAGGCGGGGCGGGGCTCAGCCAGCCGCGGCGCTCGGGCTCGCGCGCCTCGACCACTAGGATGGAGAACGTCGGCCGCGTCTGCCGCCAGACGCCGAGCTCGTACAGCGCGGAGGCCACCGCCGACGGCTCGCCCTCCTCCAGAGCCGCGGCGAAGTAGTCCTCGCGCAGCGTCTCCCACTGCGGCCCCGAGGCGAGCACCAGCAGGTCGTCGGGCTCGAACGGGCTGAAGCCGTAGGCGATGGCGGGGTCGCGCTCCTCGCCCAGCAGGCCGCCGTCCTCCACCACGCCCTCCGGCTCGCCGGCCAGCGTGCGGGCGGGCGGCCCGACGAAGCGCTGGATCTCGCCGCCGTGGCGCACCGCGGCGAACGTGGTGCCCACGCGGCCGATGTAGGCGCGTCCGCCGCGCAGCACCGCCACCGCCGCGGCCATGGTCACGCGCTCCTCGGGCAGCGACACGGCGTTCTCGCGGCGCAGGTACTGGTGCGCCGCCATCAGCACGGCGTGGAGCGCCGAGGTGGCGGAGCGCGAGCCGCTGGCGGCGAACTCCCGCTCCATCAGGTCGAGCAGCTGCCGGCAGAGCGCGCCCTGCCCTGGACGGGTGGGAGCCAACAGCGCGCAGAACTGATCGGCCCGGCGGCGAATCGGCCAGAAGCCACTGGGGCGCGAGACCGTGATGAAGTCCGCGCTCTCCTGCGCCTCGCCCGCCTCCACGCTGAGCTGAGTAACGACGAGGTCGGCGGGGGCCGTCATCCGGACCTACTCCTCGGGGGACGGCGGCTGATGGTGGGCAGTGTAACAGACGCCTTCCCGCGTGAGCAATCGCCGCCGCGGCAGCACACGCTGTGCCTCACCGGCTACGGTCCCCCTGCCTCGCGGCCGCCGGCCAGGGACCCACGTGGTGGGAGCGAGAGAGCCACCCACACCGGGGGCGCGGTCCAGGCCACCCAGCCCTCCCCGCTCTCCGGCCGCTCCGTCGACTCGTACAGCAGCACCTGCACATAATACGGCCCGTCCATCGCGAACTCGGGCAGCGTCGCAGCTAGCCGAGTGTACAGGATATCGCCCGCCTGCGGGGCCCGCTCGGCCAGCCAGCCTTCCATCAGCCACGGGTCGGCACTCCACCAGTAGCCCCCATCGCCCGCGTACAGGCGCACCGACGCCTTCAGACCCGGCGAGAAGTCGGCACCCACGCGCCAGGTGAGAGCGATCCGCGGGGTGCCGCCCGGCCGCAGCCCGGCGGGCTCGATCGCCAGCTCCAGCAGCTCGGCCCCCGGCGCCGCGCGCTCCAGCGGGTAGCGCAGCAGCGGCGGGTCGCCCAGCAGGTAATAGGTGACCACCACCTGCCGAAAAGTCCACGTCGGCCCGCGGTAAGCGTGGCGCGCCAGCCACGTGCGGACGTAGCCGTGCGGGTCCGCGCGGCCGAGGTCGGCCTCCAGCAGCCAGATCCCACGATAGCTGCGGGCCACGTCGGCCAGCGCCGCGGCCACCTGGGCCGGCACCAGGGGCACGGCGCCCGTCAGGATCTGGGCCGGCAGCGGGCGCGCCCGATAGTGCTCGTAGAGCAGCGTCTGCCACGGGCCGTTGAACACGATCGCCTCGCCTGGCTGGGCGCGCGCCTCGACCAGGCGCACCGCCTGCGCGTAGTCGCCGCGCACGTACTGCCCGTAGTACGGCGGCAGCCACAGCGCGGCAACCGCCGCCAGCGCCGTCACCGCCACCAGGCTCCCGGCGCGCCGGCCCATCGCCGCCCCACCTACCGCCAAGGCCAGCAGGCCAAACGGCAGAGTAGGCAGCAGGAACCGTGCCGGCACCTCGCGCCCCAGCAGCACCAGCCCGCAGAGGAGCGCCGCTGGCAGCAAGCCCAGCGCCAGCAGCGCGGCCGTGCCCGGCGGGCGCCGCCAGGCCAGCCCCAGCGCCGCCAGGCCGAGCGCGCCGGCCGCCAGCGCGCCGGCGAGGTTGTCGGTCGCCGTCGGATCCTCCCACAGCGGCCCGCGCAGCAGCCAGGAGCACGTCGTGCCCAGCGACGCGAGTGCCTCCGAGGGCGGCAGCGGCGCGAGGCGCAGGGCGCCCAGGCTGTGGCGCAGGCCCGGTGAGAGCGCGCCCCAGGCCACTAGCGCGCCCGCGGCCAGGCTCACGCCCAGCAAGGCCAGGCGCGGCCCGCCGCACCGCCGGCGCGCCCAGGCCAGGTACACCGCCTGGCCCACCAGCGGGAACAGCGCGAAGTAGTGGGTGGCCATGGCCGCCAGGCTGGCCAGCGCCCAGGCCGCCCACCAGCCGGCGCGGCCAGTGTGCAGCGCGTGCAGCAGGGCCAGCGTGGCCGCCAGGCACAGCAGCACCAACAGCGGGTACATGCGCGCGTCGCGGCTGTAAAAGACGTGCGCCGGGGCCAAGGCCAGCAGCACAGCCGCGGCGAGCCCCACCGCGCGGCCGCTCAGCAGCGTGCCCACCGCGCCGAGCAGCGGCACCGCCGCCGCGCCCAGCAATACCGACAGCAGCCGCAGGCGGGCCTCGTCGACCGGGCCGGCAGCGACGTTGTTGCCGCCCAGTGCCAGCCAGGCGTGGGCCAGCACGTAGTACAGCGGCGGGTGCTCGAACGGGGCGCCGCGCAAGTAGGCCAGCAGGTCTCCGAGCGGCCGCCGGGCGATGAACACCGTGGCCGCCTCGTCCCAGTCGAAGCCGCCCAGGGCGTGCAAGTGCCAGCCGCGCAGCACCAGCCCCAGCGCGGTCGCCGCGGCGAGCCCCAGGACGAATCCCCAGTCGCGCGCCGCCCGCACTACCCGGGCCGTCCCGCGCCCACGAGCGGCGCCGGCACCCGGCCGCCCCGGCGCCGGCGCCGGCGCGGGCGGCGTTCGCGAGAGGCGAGAGCGCGCGCGGCCCGGCGCAGCTCGTACAGCGCCTCCTCCGCGAGACGGCGGTTGGCAGCCGTGAGGTCGGCCTGCAGGCCCCCCAGCACGATCATCACCCCCACGCTCCATAGGGTGCCCGCCAGCACCAGCGACTGCACGTGGCCGGCCCCGCCCTCGGTGACGAAGAAGTACAGGAAGCGCAGGACGCCCGCCGTGCCCACGGCCAGGAACAGGGCGCCGACCGCCGTGAACACCGCCAGGGGCCGATACGTGGCGAACGCCCGCAGCATGGTCACGCCCGAGTGGAGCAGGTACGACGGCAGGCTGGACATCAGCCGCGAGGCGCGCAGCGGCGGGTTCACCGCCACCGGCACGCTCACCACCTGGAGCCGCTGCGCGCCGGCCTGCACCAGCGTCTCCAGCGTGTAGCTGTAGGAGGAGTGGACGAACAGGCGTAGGGCGGCCTCGCGCGAGTAGGCGCGGAAGCCGCTGGGCGCGTCGCGCACGGGCACGCCCGAGGCCAGCCGCGCCACCGCGCTGCCCAGTTGCTGGAGCCGCCGCTTGAGCGGCGAGAAGTGGGCCACGCGCGCCGGCTGGCGGTCGGCCACCACCACATCGGCCGCCCCGGCGAGGATCGGCGCCACCAGGCGAGGGATATCGGCCTGGGGGTACTGGTTGTCGCCGTCGGTGTTCACGATCACATCGGCGCCGAGGCGCAGGGCGGTGGCGAGCCCCGTCTGGAAGGCGGCGGCCAGGCCGCGGTTGCGCGTGTGACGCACCACCAGGTCGGCGCCAGCGCGGCGAGCCACCGCCGCCGTGCCGTCGGTCGAGCCGTCGTCGACCACCACCACGCGCAACCGGGCGCGGCCCGGCAGGCGGCGGGGGATGCTGGCCAGCACCAGCGGCAGCGTGGCGGCCTCGTTGTAGCAGGGGATCTGGACCACGACCAGCGGCCGAGTGCGACGCGGGCGCATGCTCTCCTGCGCGGCCGGCGGGGCTGGGCGGCGGCGCTCAGCCGGCCTCGCGCGCATTGTACAGGGTCCGGAGCACCACCTGCCCCACGGCCTGCAAGCTGGCGGGCGCGCACTTGTCGGGCGTGTCCTCCAGCGTGTGCCACCAGCTGTTGGCGGGGCCGTAGCTGAAGTCGATCAGGTCGATCATGGGGACCCCGACCTCCAGCAGCGGGAGGTGGTCGTCGAGGATGGCCTGGCCGACCGCGTCGACGAACTCGGGGCGACCCAGCTCGCGCGCGGCGCGCCAGACGCGCTCGTTGACGGCGGGGGCGAGTCGCTCGGAGTAGCCCTCGCGCAGGATCTGCAAGTCGCGGTCGCCGACCATATCGAGCAAGATGCCCCAGGCGGGACGCTCGGGCACCAGGTGGCGCGCGTAGTAGCGCGAGCCGAGGAACATGGCGTCGATCCCTGGGCCGTAGTCCTCGCCGTCGAAGAAGACGATGACCACGCCGAGCGGCGGGCCGGCCTCGCGGAGCACGCGCGCCACCTCGAGCAGCACGGCCACGCCCGAGGCGCCGTCGTTGGCACCGGCGATGGGCTGGTCGCGGTGGGCCGG
>JADGHJ010000208.1 GCA_019686175.1 Chloroflexota bacterium
AGCGCGCGGTCGAGGGCCAGGTGGCCCCTGGGGCTGGTGTAGCCCAGGAACACCCCCAGCTGCCAGTTGGCGACCTTGCCGAGCGTCCCGCCGTACTGCCAGACCACCCCAGCCGCGTGCGAGTCCGGCTTGGAAACGCCGGTGTCGTCCGCTACCAGAATGCTGTCGGGATCGCCCAGGCCCGTGCTGACGTACTGGCGCAGGGCATCCCGCATGGCGTCGGGGCCCAGCTGGCCCTCGCCCCGCCCTACGGTAGGTCGTACTGGTACAGGTTCCACTGATCCATGATGCGGATCAGCTTGGCGGCGTACGCCGGGTCGGTCGCGTAGCCCGCGGCGGCGATCGCCTGAGCGAAAGCGCGCGGGTCGTCTTTGTAGGCGAAGGCGCCCCAGTAGCGCGAGTTCTGGTGGAAGAACAGGCCGTGATCGATGAACGAGTCGTCGGGGGTCAGATAGGCCCGGAACGGCTCCGGCACCACCACGTCGCTGCCGTCGATCACTTCCCAGGCGTCCATCCAGTACACGCCCGCGGAGCCTTGCCCGTTCCGGGCCTTGATGCCGAACAGGTTGTTGGCCTCGCGGGCGAGTTTGCTGGTACCCCAATACGACTCGTGAATAGCCTGTGCGATGATCACCGAGGCGGGCACCTGGGTGCGGCGCTGTGACTCCTGGGCGATCGGCACGGCGGCGGCGATGAACTGCTCCCGGAAACGGTCGCCTGTGCCCGGCGCGGGCCAGGCGATCGCCTCCGGCGGGCGGGTGAAGGCGGCGCCTGCTTCCGCCCGTGGCGGCGCTGCCACGACCGGCCCCAGTGGCCGCCCGCCCGGGACCAGCAGGCGCTCGCCGGGGCGTACCGTGTACGGCGCCACGAGCCCGTTCGCGTTGGCCAGTTCGTCCAGGGCCACCCCGTACCGTTCCGCGAGCGCCGGCACGGTTTCACCCGGCCGCACCGTGTGCAGGACGCCGGATACCGGCAGCACGGTCAACTCTTGACCAGCGTACAGCTGGTTGGGGTCGCGCAGCCCGTTGGCCCACATCAACGTCTGCACGCTGATCCCGAACCGCACCGCCAACCCCTCTAGCGTGTCGCCATAGCGTACGCGGTAGCGCGTGATTCGCTCGCTGAGCGACGGAGAGGGCGGGCTGGTGGTCGCTGGCGACTCGGCCGCAGGCGAAGCGATATCGTCCACCGCACCAGTCGCCGCCGGCGGCGGCTGGACGAAGTCCGGGGCGCTGGCCTCGGCCGGCGCCTGCTCGACCGCCTCGATCGCTGGTGGTGCGGTTGGAGTCGTCGTCGCCCAAGGCCGGAGCCAGCCGATCAAGGGCGGCAGCACTGCCAGGATGCCCACCATCAGATACACGTTCCAGGACCCAGTGTTCACCGTGATGTCAACCCCTTGGTAGTCCGTCAAGCGCCGCGCAAGCGAGGGCACTAACACAGCGCGGTGGCACGGCCGGGGGCATTGTACGGCGAGCGGCCACGGGGACATCAGGCTAGCGACGGCATAAACGGGGGACGCGGCGCCAAAATAGGACGAATATCCTACCCGCCGCTAGACGCGACGCCCGCTTGCCTACTAAGCTGTGAGCGGCGTAGGCCCGCCGCAGCCCCGGCTGTCGCGGGCTATGACGCACGTCCACCTCGTGGCGGCGGGGAGAGTAGCGTGCGCGCAGCCCGCGAGCGACTTGGACCCGCGGTGGGACCGGTTCTCGACCTGGCGCTCCTCAGCTTGTTGAGCCTCTACTTCGAGATGGTGGTCATCCGCTGGCTGGCCGCCGACGTGCGCGTGTTCGCCTATCTCAAGAACCTGCCGCTGCTGGCCGCGTTCCTGGGACTCGGGCTCGGCTGCGTCCACGGCGGCCGCCGGCTGTTCGGCCTCGCACCCGCCCTATGTCTCGTGTTAGCTGGCGCCATCGCGTTCGCCGGGCCGCTGGGCCTGACCCACCTGTACTTCCCGCAGCACGACGTCTGGGCCTGGAACGACGCGAACTTCCAGCCGCACGGGCTGCCACCCGCGCTGCTGACCGCGCGCTTCTTCGTGGTCGTGCTGGCGCTGTTCTTCCTGGTGGTCGGCCTATTCGCGGCGCTGGGGGCGCGCCTCGGCGTGCTGTTCGACGCCCTCCCGCCCACGCCGGCGTACTCGATCAATCTCTTGGCCAGCCTGGCGGGGATCTGGCTGTTCGCGGCGGTGTCCTGGCTGGGCTGGCCGCCAGCGGGCTGGTTCGCGCTGGGGCTGCTCGGCCTGGCGCGTTTCGTCTGGCGCCGTCGGCTAGCGCTCGCCCTGCTCGTGGCAACCCTGCTTGTGGTCACGCTCGCCCCGGGCGCCACGCGCTGGTCGCCGTACTACCGCATCGATCTAGCGCCGCTGTTGGTGCAGACGACAGCGGGCGAGACCGTCGCGGCAGGCCAGCGGCTCACCGTGAACCACGACTACCACCAGCAGGCCCTCAACCTGAGCGACAGCTTCCTGGGCCAATACCCAAGCCCAGGTCTGGAACACGCCCGCCAAGCGTACGACCTCCCCTACCAGTTCGGACCAGCGGCGCGCGTGCTGGTGGTCGGGGCGGGAATGGGCAACGACGTGGCGGCCGCGCTGCGCGCCGGCGCCGAACGCGTCGACGCCGTGGAGATCGACCCCGTGATCTTGGACCTGGGGCGGGAGCTCCATCCCGAGCAGCCCTACCGCTCGCCACGGGTCCGCCTACTCAACGACGACGCGCGTTCGGTATTCGCCCACGCCGACGGCCCCTACGACCTCATCGTGTTCGGCCTGCTCGACTCGCACACCATGCTGAGCAGCCTCTCCAGCCTGCGCCTGGACAGTTACGTCTATACCGAGGAGAGCCTGCGCGCGGCGCGCGCCCTCCTCGCTCCGGACGGGCGCCTGGCCTTGAGCTTCTCGGCGACGCCCGAGAGCGGCGACTGGCTCGCAGCCCGCCTCTTCCAGCTCCTGAGCCGCGCCTTCGGCGCGGAGCCGGTCGCCTTGCGCGCCGGCTACGATGCCAGCACGCTGTTCGTGGCGGGCGCTGGCGTCCACGAGCGCCTGGCTGCGGACCCTGCGCTGGCCGCGCTGGCGCTCGATGTCGCGCCGCTGCGCCAGCCGCTGCCCCTGGCCACCGACGACTGGCCGTTCCTGTACCTGCGCGAGCGCGCCGTGCCCTGGCTGCCGTACGGGTTGCTGCTGCTCCTGCTGCTGGCGAGCGGCAGTGCGGGGGTCCTGCTCGTGCTGGGGGAGCGGGGCGTGCGCTTCGACGCGTCGCTCTTCCTCCTCGGCGCCGGCTTCATGCTCATTCAGGTCAAGAGCGTGAGTCAGCTCTCCCTGCTGTTCGGCTCGACGTGGCTGGTGAACGCGCTGATCGTCTCCGCGATCCTGCTGCTCTCGCTCGCGGCGAACCTGTGGATCGCCTGGCGGCAGTCCACGCGGGTCGGTCCCGCATATCTGTTGCTTGCGGCGGCGCTGCTGCTCGACTACGCGTTGCCGCTCGGCGCGCTCAACGGTCAGCCCATGGCCGTGAAGGCGACCGCCGGCACGCTGCTGCCGGTGCTCCCGCTGCTGTTCGCTGGCGTGGTGTTCGCGGCGCTGTTCGCGCGCAGCAGTCGGCCAGCGCAGGCGATGGGGTCCAACCTGCTCGGCGCGCTGGCGGGCGGGTTACTGGAGTACGCGGCGATGGGGACCGGCTTCAAGGCGCTGGGGCTGCTGGCGCTGGGCCTGTACGCCGCCTCCTGGCTAGTGCTGAGCTATCAGGGCCAGCGCTACCGTGAGCGGGCCGTGGGCTTCGCGCGGCGCCAGCTGGGCTCGGCGATGACCCTCTATCGCCCCCTCAGCTTCCGGGGCTCGCGCGCCCAGCCGCTCGCCCCGGTTGGCCCGGGGCTGCGGCCCCGCCAGGCGACAGTGCTGGTGCGCGCCTACGTCCTGCGTTAGCTCAGACTGCAGCGGGGTCGAGCTTCACGAACAGCGGCTTCGGCGCGGGCAGCGGCCGGCCCGGCGTGGGCACGCGCGGCTGCCAGCCCTGTGCGGTCACCTCGTCGTCGTGGCCCAGCAGGGCATGCAGGCGCCCCGACGAGTGGGGCAGGTACGGGTAGAATAGGACCTTCAGCCCGTCGATCACGTACAGCAAGTTCAGCAGCGTGGCGGCGCAGGCCGCGCGGTCTTCCTTGACCTGGCGCCAGGGCGCTTGCTCGTCGAAGTAGCGGTTGGCGTGCTGGGCCAGTGCCATGATCTCGCGGAGCGGCTCCTTGAAGCGCGCGGCACTGATGCCGGCTGCTACCGTCTCGAACGTGCTGCCGACGCGGGCGGCCAGAGCCGGGTCCGGCGCGCTCCAGCCCGGCGCTTCCGGCACCCGCCCGGCGTAGTAGCGCTGGATGAAGGTCAGCGTGCGGTGGGCCAGGTTGCCGTAGGTCGCCACCAGTTCGTCGTTGTTCCGCCGGAAGAACTCCTCCATGGTGAAGTCGGTGTCGCGCGTCTCCGGCAGATTGGCGGCGATCATGTAGCGCACCGCGTCGGGGTCGAAGCGCGCCAGCAGCTCGGGCACCCAGATCGCCCAGCCGCGGCTGGTGCTGATCTTCTGCCCCTCGAGGTTCATATACTCGTTGGCCGGCACGTCGTACGGCAGGTTGAGCCCGCCGTAGCCCAGCAGCATGGCCGGCCAGATGATGGTGTGGAAGGGGATGTTGTCCTTGCCGATGAAGTAGTAGCTGCGGGTGGCCGGGTCCTGCCACCAGGGGCGCCAGCCCTCCGGATCGCCCCGGTGCCGCGCCCACTCGACGGTGGCGGAGAGATAGCCCGTGCAGGCCTCGAACCACACGTAGATGCGCTTGTGCTCGTAGCCTGGTAGCGGCAGCGGCACGCCCCAGTCGATGTCGCGGGTGATGGCCCGCGGCTGGAGCCCCTGCTGCAGAAAGCCCAGCGTGAAGTTGCGCACCTGCGGTCGCCAGTGCTCCTGCTCCCGGACCCAGGCGTACAGCTGCTCCTGGAACGCCGGCAGGTTGAGGAAGAAGTGCTCCGTCTCGCGCATCTCCACGGGCTTGCCGTCGAGCGACGAGCGCATGTTGATCAGGTCCGCCGGATCGAGCAGGCGCCCGCAGCTCTCGCACTGGTCGCCCCGCGCGTCCGTGTAGCCGCAGTAGGGGCACGTGCCCCGCACGTAGCGGTCGGCCAGGAAGCGGTTCAGGGAGGGGCTGTACGGCGCCAGCATCGTAGCAGGGAACAGGTGGCCGCGATCCAGCAGGGTGCGGAACAGGTCCCACACCACCTCGCGGTGGTTGTCCGTGCCGGTGCGGGTGAACAGGTCGAAGCTGATCCCCAGCCGGTCCCAGGTCTCTAGAAACTCGCGGTGGTAGCGGTCCGCGATCTCCTTGGGGCTCACGCCTTCCTGCTCGGCGCGCACGGTGACTGGGGTGCCGTGCTCGTCGCTGCCCGAGACCATCAGCACCTGATTGCCGCGCAGGCGGTGGAATCGCGCGAAGATGTCCGCTGGCAAGTACGCGCCGGCGATGTGGCCGACGTGCAGCGAGCCGTTCGCGTACGGCCAGGCCACGCAGACTAGGATCCGCTCTGCCATCGCTACCCGCGTGTCGTCTAGAGTGGGCGGCCGTCGCGCCTGACGGAAGCCGAACACGTAGCCGCCAGCCGGAGAGGATCGGGCTGGCGGCCGGGTCGGCTCGGCTAGCAGTAGCGCCCTCGCCAATCGTTGACGCGGACGCGCAGGACGTCCCGCACCATGCGGATTGTATCACGCAGGGGACTCACGCGGCTGCTGGCCTGGTAGTACCACACGATGGGGACCTCGGCCAGCCGCAGGCGATACTTGCGTGCCAGGTAGAGGATCTCCACGTCGAAGCCGAACCCGTCGATGGTGCTGCGCAGGAAGAGGCGCTCGGCGGCAGCCGCGGTAAAGGCCTTGAAGCCGCACTGCGTGTCGTGCAGGCCTGGCACGGCGGCGAGCCGCACCAGCGCATTGAACACCCGTCCCATGAGGTGGCGCACGAGAGGCTCGCCCACGCGTCGCGCGCCCACCCCCTCGCGAGTGGCGACGGCGAGATCCGCGCCCGCAGCCAACGGGGCTAGCAGTTTGGGCAACTCGTGCGGCGGCATGGAGAAGTCGGCGTCGCACATCACCCGCACCGCCCCGCGCGCGGCCAGCATGCCCTGGCGCACCGCCGCCCCCTTGCCGCGGTGGGGTGCGCGCAGCAAGCGAAACCGTGCGTCGGCAGCCGCTAGGCGTGCCGCCACCGCTGCTGTGGCGTCGGTGCTGCCGTCATCCACCACCAGCACCTCCGCGTGGTGGCCCTCGGCGTCCAGGAAGGCGGCCAGCCGGTCCAGGCTCCCTGGCAGGCGCTCCGCCTCGTTGTAGGCCGGAATGACGATCGACAGCGCGGGGGCGTCCATCGTGGTGGAGGTTCTCTCCTCGGGCGTGAGGTGCGCACCGGTGCTCGGGCGATAGCTCGCGCTGGAGTATACACCTGGGCCCCGCAGGGACGGCGCTGCCTCGTCGGCCGGACGACGGGCCGCGTGGTAGACTCGTGCAGGACCGACGGCAGCAGGTAGGACAGCAGCCCGAGTGCTGTGCCCAATGGGAAATGGGAATGAGCGAAGTGCGCGCGCCGTCCGCCAGTCAGGATCAGGCTCGTCAGCAAGCCCGCGAGGCGGTGATCCAGTGGCTCGGCCTGATCAGCATGGCGATCTGGGTGATCGGGATCCTGGCCTTCATGATCTGGCTGTACCCGGCCCGGCCTTTGAAGCCGTCGAGCGGGATGCTGGCCGGCCTGGTCATGCTGGGGGTGGCGGCGCTGCCCTGGCTGGCGTACCGCCCCCTGGTCCAGCGACGCCTGCAGGCGCCGCGGCGCCAGCGGCCTCGCTAGCTCTACTGCTCAGTAGGTCACGGCGGTGAGCACCCCGCCGCCGAGCTGGTCCATCGCACCGCACAGGCCGAGGGCGTCGATCTCGTAGGTGTCCGCCAGCGTCGACGCCACGCCCGCCGGCGCGATCAACCGCTCCACAGGCGGCAGCGAGAACGTGAAGTACGAGCTGCCGTAGTTCACGATGGCGTCCAGCGTCGGGTAGTTGAACAGCGCGCCGCCCTCCGCGTCGCCCACCGACAACTCCCACGCCAGCAGGGTGGTGCGCACGCCGCGCTGCTCCAGATGGTGGGCGATCTGCGCCATGTCCACATGCGGGGCGCCCCCGCCGGCCTTGCTGAGCACGGCGCCCGAGGCGTGCAGACTATGCGCCACGAGGTTCGCGGCCAGTAGCACCGATCGCTCGCGCTCCTCCTGCGTCTGGTGCGCGACGGTCACCACCACGCCCGCGAAGCTCAGCGCGGTACCGTGGCGCGCGTACAGCTCGCGGACGACCGGGTGGTTCTGGATGCCATAGGTCTCCATGGCCATCGGCCGGTAGCCCCGCAGCACCGCGCCATCGAGGATCTCGTTGGGGTGCAGCAACGTCGGCAGCAGGTGCCGGACGTTGTCGCCGTACAGGATCGGCTCGTTCGGCAAGGTGGGGTGCTGCTGCGAGTGGAGCTGGTATACATACGCCACCCGCGGCAGCTCGGCGGGCGCGGGGTCGAGCGCGTAGCGCTCGCGCGCGGCGGCCGGGTGGTCCAGGGCGGCGCGCGCCAGGTACACGGCCGCCCGCAGCGAGGCGACACGCAGGGCACGCTGCTGCGTCGCGCGATCGACGCCGGGCGCGACCTCCGGCACCAGCACCACGTTGTACGTGTGCGCGTACCGCGAGTACTCGGCGGCCGGCCCGCTCATGTCGATCACGGCGTGGCGGCCGGCGAGGCCGCCTGGGTCGAGCGTCACCACGGCGGCCCCACGCAGGACGTGCGTCTCGCCGCTGCCGACGCTGGCGATGGGCCCGAGCACGCCCGGGAAGTC
>JADGHJ010000209.1 GCA_019686175.1 Chloroflexota bacterium
ATCACCGTTTCTTAACTCGCGCGCCTGCTCCACCCGCTCATCGTTCACATAGGTCCCGTTCAGGCTGCCCAGATCGACGACAACCAGGCGCGTACCATCGTACTCGATGCGCGCGTGCTGACGGGAGACACCGGTCTCGGGGAGAATGATATCGTTGCCGCTCACCCGGCCGATCGTCGTCACCGCCTTGGTCAGCAGATACGTCTGCGGGGTGCCGTCGCCGACTTGCCAGACCATTCGCGGCAGATGGGCCTCCTCATCCTCGGCGGCACTCGACAGGCTGCGGCCACACTTGGCGCAGAACAGCATGCCCTTGAGGTTCACGGTGCGGCAATTGGCACAGAGCATCCTCCCCTCCTCACCGCGTCGCGGCGGTCAGCGTCAGATCATCGTCGAGTAGCCGGAGATCGAGTGTTGTCCCTTCATCATAGTCGTCGTGCAGCGGACGCGCGACACGGACGACGATGACTGTGATGTTGTCGGGGCCACCACGATCGTTGGCGAGAGCGACGAGCCGATCGGCCGCGACCTGTGCGGAGTATTGGCTCGCGAGCTGCGCGATCTCCACATCCTCGGTCGTTCCCCACAGGCCGTCGGTGCACAAGACGAGGGTGTCGCCGGGAATCAGCGACTCCGGCGGATAGGAAGGGATCGGGAGATCCGGACGCGCGCCTAAACAGCGGGTGATCACATTGCGCAGGTGATGGCGGCGGGCCTCCGCGGGGGTGAGGCGCTTCTGGGCGAGCATCTCGCCCACCCAGGAGTGGTCGCGGGTGAGCTGGCGGGGACGCCGGTGGCGCACCAGGTAAGCGCGGCTGTCACCCGCGTTGGTAACGAGCAAGGACGAGCCGGCTACCACCGCGCACACGACGGTGGTGCCCATGCCGGCCTGCTCTGGCAGGCGGGCAGCTTCCCGCCAGATCGCGGTGTTGGCCGCCCGCAGCGCCTCGACGAGCCGGCGCGCGGGCGCCCTGGCCTGGCTCTGGCGGTACTGCTCGCGGATCGTCTCCACTGCCAGCCGGCTGGCCAGCTCCCCGTGCGCGTGACCGCCCATGCCGTCGGCGACTACGAACAGCGCGCCCACACGCTCGCGCTCGGCATCGTCGGCCGGCACCCACACGGCGTAGCTGTCCTCGTTGATCCGGCGCTTGCGCCCGCGATCGGTGCTACAGCCGACATCGAGCCGGAGTGGGGTCATGGCCTCGCTCCGGGCGCGCGGGCGCGGTTTGGCCGGGTGCTATAATCGGGAGCCAAAGCAGGAGACCACCGCACAGCAGGAGAGGGGCGATGAGCAGGCCCAAACTGCGGCATATCGCGATCGCCACCCACGATCCAGAGCGAACGGCGGCGTTCTATCGGGAGGCGTTCGGATTCGAGGAGGTGGGTCGGACGGACACACCGCTGGCGACCGGGGTCTACCTCAGCGATGGCGAGCTGAACCTGGCGATCTTGCGCTTTCACACCGACCAGCTCGGGCGCGGCACCGATTACGTGGGGCTGCATCACTTCGGCGTCCACGTGCCGGACCTCGAGGCGGCCTACGCGCGGCTGGAGGCGGCGGGTGCGCGCCCCAAGGGCGAGCGGCCCGAGCGCGCAACCCAGTACTTCGAGGTCAAGTTCGTGGGCCCCGACGGCGTGGTGTTCGACATCTCCGCTCACGGCTGGGCCGGCGCGCGCGGCCTGGACGACGCGCCTCCAGCCTCCTAGCAGCGCCGCACCCCGCGGTGCACAGGTGCGCGTCTCCCGCCGATTCTAGAAGGCGGGACAGCAGCCGTCAATCGCCGCTGGCGGCTTGGAGGCGGTCTCCGTGACAGAGCCACCCGTCGACAGCCATCCGGACTCCACCCTCGACGACAACCCCCTGCCCGACGGCAACAGCGAGGCCGGGGTCGAGTTGCTGCTGTTCGCGCTCGGGGACGAGTGGTATGGGTTGCCCGTGGAGCAGGTGGCCGGCGTCGAGCCATGGCGCGCGGTCGCTCGCCTGCCGGGCACCAGCCCGAGCGTGCTGGGGCTCGCCCTGTGGCACGGCGAGGTGATCCCCGTACTCGATCCCACCCCTCTGCTCACGGGGACATCGAGCTCTGCCGAGGACGGATACCTCGTGATCGGCCGTGCCCCGGCTGGACCGGTCGGCCTGGCCGTGCGGGCGGTGGCCGCCGTCGCCACGGCGGACCGGCGGGCCATCGACGCGCCGCTGTCCGCCGTCGACCCCTCGCGAGCGCGCCTCGTGTACGGGCACGTCCAGGTCGAAGGCCGCTGGGTCGCGCTGCTCGCACTCGCGTCGCTCGTGGATGCCGCGGTCGGCCACGACCATGAGCGCGCCTGAGCGGGTGGTGCTGTTGTGCCGGGTGCTTGGCTGCACGATCGCCACGTCGGTGGTACGCGGGCTGCGCTGCCTGCCGCTGGAGTCGCTGGTTCCCAGCGACGATGCCGACTTACCGTTGCGTGGGGTGCTTCGCCCCGGTCTCCCGCTCGTCGACCTGGCGTATCTGCTCGCGGGCGTGCCGGGCGAGGGCACTGTGGCGCTCGAGCTCCCGGTCGGACGCACGCGCCTGGCATTTCTCGTGGAGGCCACGCTCGACATCGTCACGCTGGCGCGCCCACCAGCGCCCCTGCCCGCCCTGTTGCGTGCCGCCGTCCGCTATCCCGATTGCTGGCAGGCGCTGCCGTACGAGGGCGCGGTGCTGCCCCTGCTCGACCTCGCCCGGGTGCTGGCGCCCGCCGCGGCCGAGGAACTCCAGCGGCAGGCCGCGGCGCTCGTGGCCGCACGGGATAGCCGGGCATGAGCGTGGAGCGCGAGGCCTACCTGCAAGCGTTTCACGAGGAGGCTGCCGAGCACATCGAGCGGCTCGCCCAAGGGGTCCTCGCGCTCGAACGGCGGTGGCCGGACAACGACCTCGTGGCCGCGCTGTTCCGCTCCGCCCACACGATCAAAGGTGGCGCGGGGCTATTGGGGCTCGGCCATATCGCCGAGACCGCGCACGCGCTGGAGGACCTGCTCGACGCCCTACGTCACGGTCAGCGCGCCCTGACGCCGGAGGTGATCGACGAGCTGCTGCTCGGCATCGACGCCTTGCGTGGGCTGCTGGCCACGCTGACCGCGCCAGCCGCCCCCACGTTCCCCTCGCTCGCGCGGCCCGCGCCGGCCGCGGAGGGGCCCCCGGCCGCTCCCGCAGGCGCGCTCAGTCCTCCTGCAGCGTCCGCGTCCGCGGCGCCGGCCGATTCCGAGGCGGAACGCAGCCTGCGCATCAGCATCGAGAAGCTCGACCGCGTGCTGGACCTGGCCAGCGAGCTGCTCGTGCAGCAGCGCGACCTGCGGCAACGGGCGCAGGCGGCGCAAGGCTTGTGGCGACAGGTCATGGCCTACGAACGTACCCTGGCCAGCGGCTCGTCGGCGGACCAACGCCAGCACTGGGACGCGCTGCGCAGCGCCCTTCACGCGTGGCAGCACTGGACGGTGCGCAGCGACGAGCGCGTGGCGGAGCTGGCCGACGAGCTCCACTACGCGGTCGAGCGGCTGCGGATGTTCCCCCTGGCCTCTCTCTTTGGCGTATTCACCCGCACGGTGCGCGACATCGCCCGTGCTCAGGGGAAGCAAGTGCGCCTGGTCGTAGAGGGGGAAGATACCGAGGTGGACAAAGAGGTGCTGGAAGGGCTGCGCGCGCCGCTGCTGCACCTGGTGCGCAACGCTATCGACCACGGGATCGAGCCGCCGGCGACGCGCGCGGCCGCGGGCAAGCCAGCGGCCGGGACGGTCACGCTGCGCGCGCGCCACGAGGCCGGGCGGGCAGTCCTGACCGTGGAGGACGATGGGGCTGGCATCGATCTGGAAGCCGTGCGCCGCGTTGGCCTCCAGCGCGGGCTCATCACGGCTGCCCAGGCCGACACGCTCGGCGAGGCCGACATCCTGGCGCTGCTATTCCAGCCGGGCTTCTCGACGCGGTCCGAAGTGGGAACCACGGCCGGGCGCGGCGTGGGGCTAGATGTCGTGAAGCGTCAGGTGGAGGCCCTGAAAGGCCAGATCGGCGTGCGTTCGCAGCGTGGACAGGGCACCTGTTTCACGCTGAGCGTGCCGCTCGGCCTGGCCCTGGTGCGCGTGCTGCTCGTCCGCGCGGGCGGCCAGCATTACGCGCTGCCGCTGGGCGCCGTGCAGGGCGTCCTCCCCGTGGCCTGGCGACGGCTGTCGCGCCTCCAGGGGCGGCCCACCGTTGCCTGGGGCGAGCGGCTGCTGCCGGCCGCGACGCTGCTTCAATTACTGGGTATGGCCGAGCCGGTGGACCGCCCCGAGGGGACGCGGCCGGCGGCTGTGCTCGCGACGGCCGCGGGGATGCTGGCCGCGGTAGTCGACGAAGTGGCCGGGGAGGAGAACGTGGTCGTCCGGCCCCTACCGCCCATGCTGCGCGCGCTGACCCTGGTGAGCGGGGTGGCTCCGCTCAGCGAGCGGGAGCTGGCCATCATCCTCCATCCGGAGGCGCTGGTGGCCCAGGCGCGCCAGCTGGCCGGGGCGCCCCCCGCCCCGGCCAGGCCGCAGGCCTGCGGACAGCGTATCCTGGTAGTGGACGACTCGTTGATCGCCCGCGATCTAGAGCGCAGCATTCTGGAGACGGCCGGCTACCAAGTGGACACCGCGGTGGACGGCGAGGAGGCGCTGGCCCGATTGAACGCCGAGCGCTACGACCTCGTCGTCGTGGATGTCGATATGCCGCGGCTCGACGGCCTCGGGCTCGTCGCGCACATCCGCGCGACGCCGCACCTGGCAGACGTGCCGGCGGTCATCGTCAGCAACCGCGACGACCCCGCCGATCTACAGCGCGGCCTGGAGGTCGGCGCCCAGGCCTACTTGGCGAAGAGCACACTCCAGCCGGGCACGCTGCTCGAGATCGTCGAGCGGCTGATCGGCTGAGTACGCGCCCCGACGGTTGTCGAGAAAGGGAGGCCAGGCGGGAGTGGAGCGCCTCCGATTGGTGGTGCTAGCTGGCACTTTGCCGGTGCGCGCGCAGCTACGCGACGTGTTCCGCGGCGATCCCCAGTTCGAACTAGTCGGCGAGGGGCCTACCGACGCCCGCGGCGTGCGGCTCGTGCGCGGGATGCGTCCGAGCGTCGTGGCGCTCGGCGTGGCGCCACCCGATCCCCAGGCGATCGAGACCGCCGCCGCCATCATGGCCGAGACGCCGACACCTATCCTAGCCGTCGTGGCCCCGGCCCAGCAGGCCCCGAGCGTGGGGCCGGAGCTACTGGCCCACGGGGTACTCGAGGTGGTGGGTTGGCCCAGTGGGGCGGGCACCGCCGCGCAGCGAACAGACCTGCTCGCCCGGGCGAAGCTGCTGGCACGCGTGAGCGTGATCCGGCATCCGCGCGGGCGCATCACCCGGCCGGACGAGGGAGTGTACGGCGCCCAGAGGACGGCGGGCCGCCGCCCGGCGATGGCCGCGCCTCCCAGCCCCCTAGAAATCGTCGGTATCGTCGCCTCGACCGGCGGCCCGCCGGTCTTGCGACAGCTGCTGGCAGAGTTGCCGGCCGACTTCCCGGCCGCTGTACTGGTCGTCCAGCACATCGCGGCGGGCTTCATGTCCGGCTTGGTCCACTGGCTGGCGAACTCCTGCGCCCTGCCCGTCGCCGTCGCGCAGCCCGACCAGGTGATCCGGCCAGGCCAAGTGTTGTTCGCGGCTGACTCCCGCCACCTGGTAGTGACCGACCAGCGTCGGGTCCGCCTCGACGACAGCCCCCCGCGCAACCACCTGCGGCCCTCGGGCGACTTGCTGCTCCACTCGATCGCCGCCGTCTACGGGGCGCGGGCCGCGGCAGTGATCCTCACCGGTATGGGGGCCGACGGGGTAGACGGCGCGCGCGCCGTGCGCCAGGCCGGGGGCCGCGTGCTGGTGCAGGACGAGCAGACCTCGGTCGTCTTCGGCATGCCGCAAGCCGCCATCCACGCCCAGGTGGCGGACGAAGTGCTTTCGCCCCAGGCGCTCGGCGCCCGGCTGCGCACGCTCGCGCAGGGCGGCCGCGGAGAGCAGGTGCCCGATGCCTGAGATCACACCCGCCGAGTCGCAGGCACTCCGCACCTTGATCGCCCGCGACACCGGCTTGAGCTTCGACAGCAGCGGCCTGGCCCGCCTGCATAGCGGGGTGCGCCAGCGCCTCGCCGCGCGCGGCTGCGCGAGCGTCGGTGACTACGTGCGGCTGCTCGCCTCCCCGCAGGAGACCGACGAGCTGGTGGAGCTGATCGACCTCATCACCGTGCCGGAGACGCGGTTCTTCCGGGATCAGCGACAGTTCGAGGTCCTGCAGCAGCAACTCCTGCCCGAGCTAGCGCGCGTACGGCGCGCCGCTGGTGCTCCGCCCGAGATACGCCTCTGGAGCGCCGCCTGCGCCACGGGCGAGGAAGCGTACTCGCTGGCGATGGTCGCGCTCGAGGCCCTGCCGGGCTGGCGCGTGCAGGTGCTAGCCACCGATATCAGCCAGCGGGCGCTGTGCATCGCGGCGCGCGGCCACTACCCTGTAGGCCGGCTCGACCCCGTCCCGCCCGTCCTACGCACCCGCTACTTCGAGCGCCATGGCGCTGACTACGTCGCGGCACCTCACCTGCGCGCCGCCGTGACCTTCCAGCGCCTCAACCTGACGGCCGCGGGCTTGCAGCTGGCACTTCCGCCACCGATGGATGTCATCCTCTGCGAGAATGTCTTGATCTACCTCGAGCCAGCCGCGGTCGCGCGCTTGGCAGCCACCTTGCACACCATGCTCCGCGCCGATGGCTACCTGCTGCTCAGCGCGTCCGAGTCGTTGTGGCGCACCAGCTCACAGTTCGTCATCGAGGTGCGCGACGGCGTGTTTCTGCACCGCAAGGCGCCCACGCCAGCCGCGGGGACCGACACTGTGCCCGATCAGGACTCGCTCGTGTCCGACCCGCGGCAAAATCGCCACGACAGGCTCCCATTGGGACGCCAGCCCGACCGGCTGAGCCCGAGTGTGCGGGCGCGTGGTGAGATGTCCCGCGATCGCCCCGGCCCCATGCCCTCGCTGGCGGACCGACCGACTCCCGCCGCCACGAGTGGGACGCCGCCAGCCACTAGCGCTGCCGCCCTGCTCGCCGAAGCACAGGTCCTCGCCGACCGAGGCGCTTTCGGCGCCGCGCGTGCATTGGCCACGCGCGCCTGCGCCGCCGCGCCCCTCGACGCTCGGGCCCATGCCTTAGACGGCATGCTGGCAGCCCAGCTGGGCGATTTGCCCGCTGCTGTCCGCGCGCTCGAACGCGCTGTCTACCTCGACCCCACGCTCCCCCAGACCTACTACCAGCTCGGGACCGTGTACCGCCGGCTCGGCCACCACGAGCGTGCCCAGCGGGCCCTCCGGCAGGCCCTCCGTCTGCTCGATCGCCAGCCAGCCACCGGCTCCGTCGCGGACACCACGGCGGTGCTCCTAGCCGAGGCGTGTCGCCGACTCCTGCAGGCCCCGTGAGCCGCCGCACGCTACCACAAGCGACGGCCGGGCCGCCGTGTGGCGATAACATGGCTCATGGCGCATCCGCGCCTTATCATAAGAAATTGCTTAGGATAGCGGCGTAGCATGCGTGGCAGGCCCAGGAGCCGATGTCCGATGACCCCCCCTCCCGAGCGGGCCGTGGGGGAGCCACGGTGCCGCTGGGGCGGGTACGGCTCCTCGCCTGTGGCATGGCTAGGGCGCTGAGGTTCCAATGGCCGACATGACGCCGCGCGCCGTGGAGCGCGCTGAGGCGCCCCCCC
>JADGHJ010000210.1 GCA_019686175.1 Chloroflexota bacterium
GTGAGGTAGCGTAGCCCCAGGGCGTCGGTGGCGGCCTTCAGCAGCGCCCCCGGCGAGACATAGTCCGCCACGCTGCCCCGGGTTCGCCACCAGAAGCGCACCCCGCCCCCGACTAACAAGGCCAGCCCCACTAGCGAGATCACCAGCGCCGGGCCGGACATCAGCGCGTAGGGGATAATGCGGTAGAAGGCCCCAGGGCCCACCTGCGTCGCGAACAGCCGACCCACGTCGCCCGTGGCGGCCACGACGGCCAGGAAGAACAGGGCCGAGAGGACGATCAACCCGCCGACCGCCAGCCAGTTGCTCGCCAGCAGCCGGGTGAACACCGCCGGCAGCGCATACCGCGCGTAGGTCTCGCGGCGCACCTCCGATAGCATCTGCGGGATGTTCACCCCGAACTCGTGCGGCGGCGCGAACATGCAGGCGTAGTAGCACGCCCGGCAGTCGAAGCAGAGGTTCGCCAGGTAGTCGATATCGGCCAGCGTGAAGGTGCGCCGGCGCTCCAGCGCGGGGAACACCGCACAGTATCCCTCGCAGTAGCGGCAGGCGTTGCACACCTCGAGCTGCCAGATCCAGTTGTTCAGCTTCTCGGCCGGCACCTGGCCGAGTCGCTCAGCCCCGGCCATAGCGCGCCGCCTCCCGCCCGGCGATCCGCCCGAACACCGTCCCGATGGTCAGCCCGAACCCCGCCAGGTAACCGCTCGACAGGATGTTGCCCGACATGATCTCTCCCGCCGCGAACAGGTTCTCCATCGGCGGGCCCGACTTCATCTGCACGCGCGTCCGCTCGTCCACGCGCAGGCCCATGTAGGTGAACGTCACCCCGGTGCGCAGAGGGTAAGCGTAGAACGGCGGCACCTCGATGGGCACGGCCCAGTGGCTCTTCGGCGGGGTCAGCCCGGTGGTCGCGCAATCGTCCAGGATCGCCGGGTTGAACGTCCCCGTGCGCGAGGCGTGGCGGTTGTACGTTTCCACCGTGGTGTGCAGTGCCTCGGGGTCCAGCCCGAGCTGCACCGCCAGTTCCCGGATGGTGGGCGCTTCATAGGGCCGGTAGAGCGAGGTGATGAACTTGTCGAGCATGCGCGCGTCGAAGATGGAGTAGGCGATCTGCCCGGGCTGTCGGGCGATCAGCCCGCCCCAGATCGCGTAGCGCTTGGGCCAGAAGTCCTCGCCCTCGTCGTAGAAGCGCTGGCAGTGCTGGTTCACGGCGATGCCGAACGGCACCGAGTCGAGCCGCGTGACGATCCCCCCGTCGAACTTCGGCGCGCGGGCATCCAGCGCCACGCCGTGGAACCCACGCGGATCGCCCACCACCGCCGCCCCATAGTCGATGAGCAGCCGCAGGATGAGGCCGTCGTTGTACGGCGTGCCGCGGATCACGTAGTTCTCCGCCGCCTCGCCCCAGTACTCCTTCAGCCAGCCGATGTTGGCCTCGAACCCACCGCTCGCCAGCACGACGGCGCGCGCGCGCAGCGTCTCCCGCCCGCCGTCGGTCTTCACCACCACCCCCTCCACGCGGCTGCCAGCGAGCAGCAGCTCGTCGACGCACGCCTCGTAACGTACCTCGATGCCCATGCGCTCGGCCGTCTGGTAGTAGGCGTTCACCAGCGCCTTGCCGCCGCCGAGGAAGAACAGGTTGGTGCGACTCAGGTGCAGCGTACCCTTGAGCGCCGGCTGCCAGCGCACACCGTGGTCCGACATCCATTGGAACAACGTCCTCGACTCGCGGACCACCAGGCGCGCCAGGGCCATGTCGTCACGCCCGCCGCCCACCCGCACCAAATCGTCCAGGAACTCCTCCACCGGGTAGGTGCCGGTGGTGTAGCGGGGAATGCCGTCGTGCGCGGCGCGGATGTCCCGCGTGTGCCGGCTGTTGCCGCCCCGCATCCACGCCGGCGCGCGCTCCAGCAGCAGCACCCGCTCGGCGTGGTGCCGCGCCGACATCGCGGCGTTGAGGGCCGCGTTCCCCCCGCCGACCACGATCACGTCGTACTGCGGCTCCCGCGCCATGCTCACTCCCGGCCCGGCGCCCCGCGCCCCTCGGCTGACCCGCTCCCGCCCGCGGTTGGGGGAGTCGCCACCTTGGCCACGATCTCCTCAGCGATCATCTGGAGGTACTCGATGCGCTCCTGGGGCGACCGCGGCAGGCTGTAAATGGTGAAGCCGATCCCGTTGAGCCCGATCTCATCGCGCGCCCGCAGCAGCGTCTCCACGCAGTCGGCTGGCGAGCCGTGCACCGCCCAGCTATCGAGGGGGATGTCGGAGTCGAGCTGGAGCGGGGCCATGCTCAGCTCCTGCATCTCCCAGGTCTTGTACATGGTGAAGGTCTTCTCCAAGTAGGCGCTGGCGCGAGCCACGGCGTCCTCTTTGCTCTTGCCTACCATGAGGCTGCGCGAGGCGCCCAGCACGCCGAGTCCCGGCCGGCCGCGCGCCTGCCGCTCGGCGCGGTACAGCGCCGCCAGCCGCGCCACGGTGTCCCACGACGTCTGCGGGCCGAAGAACACCCCGTCGGCGATGCGCGCGGCCCGCTTGGTCGCCGCGTCGCTCTGGGCGCCCAGCTCGATGGGCGGGTGCGGCTGCTGGTAGGGCGTGAAGCCCATGCGGCCCTGCTCGACCCGCACGTAGCGCCCCTCGTAGGTCACCTCCTCGCCGCTCCACAGCAGCTTGAGGACGTGGATCGCCTCCTCCAGCTTCGCGCCGCGATCCTTCCGGGTCAGCCCCACCGCCGCGAGTTCCTTCTCGCGGTAGCCCACCGCCACGCCCAGCACCAGCCGCCCATGGCACAGGTGGTCGAGCGTGGCCACATTCTCGGCCACGTCCACCGGGTTCAGCAGCGGCAGTAGCAGCACCGAGGTCTTCAGCTGCATCGCGCCCGTCTCGGGCGCCAGTCGCGCCAGCACTGGGAACGGCTGTGGCCAGATGGTCGGGTGAGACAGCCAGTGGTGGCCGATCGACACCCAGGCGTAGCCCATCCGGGAGGCGGCGCTGACGACCTCGATCGCTTCGTCCAGGATCTGCGTCGGCGTCCGGTCCGTAGGACTCCAGAACGGCGTCAGATGAAACCCGATCCGCATGCTCTCTCCCTCACCCCCAATCCCTCTCCCCTAGAGGCGAGGGGCCGGCCCGGCGGCACGCCACTGCCCTGCCGCCTGTCGTGGGGCATCTCGGCCGCCGAGGCGCCGGTGCCCGCGCTGCACCGGGGCGACCGGCTTCAGGCTACCATAGTCGCCGCGGGCGGCGCAGCGGGCCGGGGGCGGTTAGCCTGCCGCGGGTGCGCACGTCGGCTGGCGCACCGGGCGCACCAGCCGCCCGCGCCGCTCGCCAACGAGCCGCCCGTCACGCACCACGAGCTGGCCGCGTACCATCGTCCACACCGGCAGGCCCTTGCCCTTCCAGCCATGGAACGGCGTCACCTTGTTCTTGCTGTGCAGACGGAAGCGGTCGATCTCCCAGCGCTGCTCGAGGTCCACAAACGTGAGGTCGGCATCCGCGCCCACCGCGATCTGTCCCTTCTGGGGATACACCTGCCAGATGCGCGCCGGGTTCCACGACGTCAGCGCCACGAACTCGTTGAGGGTCAGCTTGCCGGTGTTGACGAACTCGCTCAGCATCAACCGCGGGGCGATCTCCACGCCCACGAACCCCGAGATCGCCTCCCACACGTTCCGCGGCGCCTTCTCCTCCTCGGTGTGCGGGGAGTGGTCGGTGGCGATCATCTGCACCACCCCGGCGCGCAGCGCCCGGTACAGGCGCTCGCGGTGCTCGCCGCCGCGCACCGGCGGGTTCATGCGCAGGTGGTTGTACACGCGATCGTAGTCGGCGTCGTCGAGCAGCAAGTAATGCGGCCCGGTCTCGGCGGTGATGTCCACCCCGTGGGCGCGGGCCTGCGCGATCACGTCGGCCCCGTCGCCGCTGGAGAGATGGAAGATGTGCACCTTGGCGCCGGTGTAGCGCGCGAACACCGCGATGCGCGAGATCGACTCCACCTCGCTGACCACGGGGCGCGAGTCGCGGTGCGCCCGGGGGTCGGTGCGCCCCGCCGCCTTCAGCTTGCGGATGTTGTGCTGCAGGATCTGGTTGTTCTCGGCGTGGAAGCCCGTGCGCAGGCCGATCTCGGCGGCGCGCGCCAGCGAGTCGACGAGCTGCCCGTCGTCGGGCGCCGGCAGGTTGCCGATGGTCTCGCCCATGAACACCTTGTAGCCGATCACCCCGGCCTCGGCCATCGGCAGCAGCTCGTCGTAGTTGTCCTGGCTCATCAGCCCGATGATGCCGAAATCGACGAAGCTGTTCGCCTCGGCGATCTCCTGCTTCACGCGCACCTGCTCGGCGCTCTCCGTGGGTGGGCGCACATTCGGCATGTCGCACACGAACGTCACGCCGCCCTGGACTGCCGCCTCCGACTCCGTGCGCCACTCCGCCTTGTACTCGAGGCCCGGCTGGCGGAAGTGCACGTGGCAATCCATGATCCCGGGCAGGACGTACAAGCCCTCCGCATCGAGGACCTCCCGCGCGGAGGGCAGCTCCTCCTCGGCGGCGATCGCCACGAACTTCCCGTCCTTGACCGCCAGCCCCACCCCGTCGTAGGTGGCGAGATGCGTGACGATGCGCCCGTTCTTGATGACGAGATCGACCTCCGCCATGCTCACCCTCCCGGCCCCGACGCCTCCCCACGAGCCTCGGGCCATCCGCCCAGTGCCAGGCCGCCGCGGCGACACCCTGCGGCGCCCGCACAGCTACGAAGTGTACCCCTCGGCCAGGGTGAACGCCACGTCCTCCAGCGCTGGCGCCTCGGCGCGTAAGGCCCGGCGCACCAGCGGCCGGAACCGCGCCTCGAGCCAGTCGCGCACGAAGCCGCTCGGCGCCGCGACCAGGAGCACGGCGCCCCGGCGGCCCACTGGCTGGGTCCCCGCCAGCCAGGTGTCGAAGTTGGCCGCCGACATCTGCGTGGCCAGCCGCGCCAGCACGCGAGCCCAGAGGGCAGCATCCGACCCGCCATCCGTCGCCGGCGCCGATGCGTCGCCGACCGGCGGCGCGTCCCTGTCCGCGACTGGTGCCGGGGCCACTCCCCTCGCCCGGTCCTCGACGACACCGGACTGCGTGTTGGCCAAACAAAGGGGACCGTCGGTTGGAGCGTGTTGGATTGTAGGGCCGGTTGGTTGTGTGTGGAGGACGGCCACGGGGGCAGGGGGAGCCGTGCCACCTGCCTGGTGGAAAGCCTCGCCTCCCCCATGGGGAACGCCGCCACCAGGGGGCTGGGGGAAATTCTCCCCCCCCACGTCGCGGACCTGGGGGAGCTTTTCCACTAGGGTCCGGGTGGGCGGCTGGCCGCGGAAGCGCAGGCCGTAGGTGGTGGCCTCGAAGCCGCGCGCCGCCGAATAGTTCCGCTGGGCCACGATCACGCCCTTCGCCTCCAGCCCTCGCAGCGCCTTGATCGCCGTCTTGCGGTCGAGCCGCGTGCCGTAGTCGAGCGGGGTGCCGTCGCGCCGCACGATGCCATGGCAGATCTGATCGAGCGAGATGCGGTCGCTCGCCTTCTTCCAGCCGAAGGTGCGGCGCACGATGTAGCTGCACACCTTCCACTCGGTGGGCGAGAGGAAGGGCATGACGACATCGAGCAGCGCGTCGGGAAAAATCGTGCCGTTGGGGCTCTCGATCCCCTCGAAAAAGAAGTCCTCGCCATGAATTTCAGGCCGGTCCGACCCGGCCTGCGACGGCTTGCGCGGCATGGGTCCTCCCAAGCCGAGAGTGCGTGACTGTGCTAACTGCTAGCAGTGCCAATATTGGGCACTATGCCCGATAGCCAAGCAGTGAACTGCGTTCGCTCCTGGTCCAGCAGCGGTCGCCACGGCAGGGCCGCCAGCCGGACATGGGCCCGGAACAGCGCCTTGTCCGCGGCCGAGACGGCCGGGTCGGCCAGCAGGTCAGCGACGAGCTGGAGGGTGGGATCGGTAGGCCCGACCTCCTGCAGCGCCTGCGGCAAGTGGCCGGCCGCGCTGAGCAGCGCGTCGCGCTCGGCGGCGCTCAGCTCGAGCGCGACGGCGGCACGCTCGATGAGCGCACGGTTGCTCGCCCCGCGCCCACCGTGCTCGAGCCGATTGACGTAGGCCGGGTTGACGCCCATGCGCCGGGCGAGCGCGTTCTGCGACAGCCCGCGCTGCTCGCGAAACTGGCGGAGTAGCTGACCGACCTCCATAGCCCTCACCCCTCCTGCGGTCATTCTAGGCCCCCGTTACCATCTGGTCAATGCTGGCGCTGATTATAGTACACCTGCCCATTACCACATGGCAATACCAGGGAAGATACGGCCTGCCATTACCGTTGCGTAACGCCAAGTGGGTGTCTACCGTTGCAGGATGGTAACGAGCGATGGGGCGGCGCGCCGGCGCTGTCGGTCCGTGGAGAGGGAGGTTCGGGCCGGCTGTGGTGCTCCGACACATACAGTCCGCGGAGGTGGATGTCACGCGCGGTACTCGGAGAGGAGGCTGGTGGTGGAGTCCTACCGGGCGACTGGCCGGGGACCGCTCCCGGGTGCAGTCTCCTCTGGCACCACCCTAGCGGGGGTGGACGCTGTCTGGCTGGGCGTCGGGGCGGCGTGGCGATACAGCGAGGGCGCCCGCCAATCGGGCGCCCTCCGTTCCAGCGCCGTGCCGTCTGCCTAGCGCTGCGTGCCGCCAGGCTGGCTGATCACCCGGGCGCTCACGAAGTTGCCCGCGGCGTCGAACACGGCCTCGATCACCGCGCCGCTCGCGTCGCGGAGCTGACGCACGGTCTGGCCCGCCTCGTTGGTCGTCTCGCTGACCACCTGCAGGCTGCTCAGGTTGCCCAGCACCTGCGAGCCAACGACGTTGCCGGCGCTGTCCAGCGTTTGCTCGACGATGTTGCCGCTCTGGTCGATGGTGCGGTTCACCGTCTGCCCCAGGGCGTTGACCGTCTGGGAGAGGACGCCGCCGGGCTGCGTCACGTTCTGGAGCGTGCCGCCCAGCAGGCCGATGGTCTGCGAGAGGGCACCGCCCGGTTCGGTGACATTCTCCAGCGTCTGGCCGAGGCCGGCCGTGAGATTGGTCAGGATCTGCGGGTTGCGGTCGATGGTGGTGAGCGTGCGGTCGATGATCGCGGCCACGTTGTTCAGCCGCACCACCAGGTGGGCCTCCGCGCACACCCCTCGAATGGCGATGCTGACACGCCCCGTCTCCGCCTCGACGCCCGCGCGCAGCAGCAAGATGTTGGTGAGGCGCGCGTCGAGGTTCACCACGGCCCGCAGGCGCTCCACGTCGAGCGTGATCTCGTCTACCGAGAGGTTCGGCACGTCGAGCACCACGTCGGCGTCCACCGTGCCGGCGAATAGCTGGCCCGTGGACGGGCAGGGCACGTTCCCCTGGCGCGGTGTGCCCTGGCCCGTGGGCTGCGGCCGTGGCCCGGCAGGCGTCGGGGTCGGCTGGGAGCCCGCCGGTGCGGCCGTTGGACTGGGGCTGGCCGGGGT
>JADGHJ010000211.1 GCA_019686175.1 Chloroflexota bacterium
CCCACCCCTCCGAGCCCGAGGATGCCCGCGCGATTCTAGCAAGCGGCCGCTGCCGCGTCCACGGACGCCGCTATCATAGGGCTAATACCTCGTAGCACGTCGAGTGCCGTGGCGGGGGCTGGACGAGCGCGGAGAGCCGTCGTGCCGGATGCCGTGTACCGCGTGCTGGGCCTGGCGGTGCGCGCTCGCTATCAGCTCGGCTTCGTGCTGGCGGTGCTGCACACGGTGTACATGCTGGCTATGGTGCAGCTCGTCCGGGTCGAGCCGACTCTGTCGCACCTCGGCGCGCTCGTCAGCGTGCCGCTGCTCCTCGGGCTGGCCGCGTGGCGCATGGCGCTGCTGCCCCCGGGGGTGGTGTTCCGCGCCGAGGGCGCCGCCCGGTTCACCCCGGAAGCGGCGCTCCTGCCTATTCCCCGTGGCTGTCGCGCTAGCGCGCGCTTTCGCGTGGGCGACGGCTGGGAGTGGCGTCTGCTAGCCCCCTGCCGGCTCCGTCTCACGCCGGGCGGGCAGCTCGAGCTTCGCGTACCCCCGCCCCAGGTACGGTGGCAGACACGCGTGGGTACGCGTCGGGTCGGTTGGAGCGCGTGGCAGTGGACTGCCGACGGCCGGATGCCGCTGTGGGGTGCCGATCCAGTGCAGATTCAGCGGCGGGTGCGCGAGCGCGCCGAGTCCGAGCAGCGGCCGCGGGTGCCGCTGGCCGTGACGATCCCGCGAGCGGCGCTGCTCCACGTGGCCGTGGGCTGGCAGTATGTGGGGCTGCGCCGCTGCCCCGCGCTGCGGCTATGCTACCGCGACACGGCCGGCCGCAAGCAGCTGGGCTACCTGGCTCTCGACAGCCGTGCCGCGCGCGCCGCACTCGCGGCACGGTTGGCCGCGCCCCTCATACCGGGGTGAGCGCATGCGACGAGGCGACCGGATCGCCATCAGCGGAGGAGGAGGCTGTAGCGCCCCGATGGGCCGGCCACATCGGCCGGAACATGAACCACTGCTCCGGGTAGCGGCGAATGAACTCCGCCAGGGCGTCCATCACGTGCTGGGTGAGCTGCTGGACATCGGCGGCGCGGTCGCCGCTGCGCGCCACCTCGCGCACGGGGCGCACCTCCAGCCGGAAGCCATCGCCCACGCGCACCAGACAGGCGGCCAGCAGCGCGGCGCCGGTGCGCAGGGCCAGGGTCGCCGCGCCGGCCGGCACGCGGGTGGGCGCGCCGAAGAAGCGCACGGGCACTCCGGCGCCGTCCTGGTGCAGGGGACGATCGACCAGCAGGCACAACGCCTCGTTGCGGCGCAGCACGCGCAGGATCTCGCGCGGATGGGCCGTGGTCTCGATCACGCGCAGGCCGCAGTCGCGGCGGGTAGCCTGGACCAGCGCATTCCAGCGCGGCGGGTGCAGGCGCTCGGCGATCACGTGGACCGGGTAGCCGCGCGTGGCGAAGATGGCACCGCCCAGGTCGGAGTTGCCCAGATGGGCGCCGACCATGATGAGGCCGCGGCCGCGGGCAAACGCCGCGGCGATGTGCTCCAGGCCGTCGACCACCAGCCGCCCGTCGAGCGCCCGGCACTCGCGCCCGCTGAGGCGCAGCATGTCCACCAGGTAGCGGCCGTAGTTGGCGAAGGAGGCGCGGGCCAGCCGCGGGGCGAGATGGGCGCCAGCCGGCCCCAGGATCTGGCGGAAGTTGGCCACGGCGTGGCGCCGCTTGCTGGCCCACAAGTAGTACACTAAGGTGCCGCCCCGGGCGGCCAGTGCGTAGCTGAGGCGCAGCGGGAGGGTACTGGCCAGGCGGCGGCCCAGCAGGTGCAGCCAGTAGATCATCCCGATTGCGGTCCCCGCGCCCTGCGATCGTTGCCCTCCGCTAGCGGTGCCCACGGTACTCCTCAGTCGGCCCGGATCGTCGCCGGCTCGGTGGCGTCGGGCGAGCCGGCTAGCCCGTTCTGCGCGTGCACGTCGTCGCCGCGGATGAACCGCTCGACTTGCTCGTGTGCCAGGTCGTCCGGGTGCTGCACGGGCGGCGACTTCATGAAGTAGGCCGAGGGCCACTCCAGCGCGCCGCTGAGGCCACGATCGAGCGCCAACTTGACGCAGCGCACGGCGTCGATCACCACCCCGGCGGAGTTGGGCGAGTCCCATACCTCGAGCTTCAGCTCCAAGTTGAGCGGCACGTCGCCGAAGGTGCGGCCCTCCATGCGGATGTACGCCCACTTCCGATCGGTGAGCCACGGCACATAGTCGCTCGGGCCGATGTATACGTTCTCGGGGTCGAGCGGGTAGTCGAGCTGCGAGGTGACGGCGTTGGTCTTGGAGATCTTCTTCGACTCCAGCCGCGAGCGCTCCAGCATGTTGTAGAAGTCCATGTTGCCACCGACATTCAGCTGGCTGGTGCGCTCCAGCTTCACGCCACGGTCGCGGAACAGCTTGGTGAGCACGCGGTGGACGATGGTGGCGCCGACCTGCGACTTGATGTCGTCACCGATGATCGGCAGCCCGCGCTCGCGGAACCGCCGCTGCCAGTACGGCTCGCGGGCGATGAACACCGGGATGCAGTTGACGAAGCCGCAGCCAGCGGTAAGCACCTGCTCGACGTACCATTTGGTGGCCGTCTCGCTGCCCACGGGGAGGTAGCTGACGACGACATCGGTCTTGGTGTCTCGCAGGATCCCGACGATGTCGTCGGTGGATCCGGGCGCCTTGCGGATCACCTGCGACAGGTACTGGCCGAGCCCGTCGTGGGTCATGCCGCGGTAGACGGGCACGTTCAGCTTCGGTACGTCGCAGAACTTGTATGTATTGTTCGGCGCGGTGAAGATCGCCTCGGAGAGGTCCTTGCCGACCTTGTTGGCGTCGATATCGAACGCGGCGCTGAACTCGATGTCCCCGACGTGGTACCCGCCCAGATTGACGTGCATCAGGCCCGGGATGAACTCGTCCTCGCGAGCGTGGCGGTAGTACTCCACGCCCTGCACGAGCGACGAGGCGCAGTTGCCGACGCCGATGATGGCGACGCGGATGCTGCCCACAGCTCACCTCCCCTGCCGCCCTACAGCGCGGCACGCGAAACACACAACAACGCGCTCGACCGAGGTGCCCGCGGGGGCAACCGTCGAGCGCGGTGCATCGACCAGCGGCGGGGATATTATGGCCCGCCGGGGCGCCCGCCCGCAAGCGCAGCGGGGCGCCCGAGCGGCTATGGTATCATTTTCGACGGCACACGGAGGAGTTCCCCATGCAGGAAGTACTGAACGACTTGGCGGCCCTGCGTGCCCGCATCGACGCGCTGCAGGTGCGTCTTTGACCTCGCGGGCAAGCAGCAGCAGCTCGCGCGGCTGGAAGCAACCGCCGCCCAGCCCGACTTCTGGCTCGACAGCGAGGCGGCGCAGCGCACGATGCGGCAGATCGCCGAGCTGCGCGATGAGATCGCGCCGTGGGGCGAGCTGGCCGCCGCGGCGCGCGAGACCGAGGAGCTACTGGCCCTGGCGCTGGCCGAGGGCGATACGGCGCTCGCCGGCGAGCTGGCGGCCGAGGCCGGCCGCTTGCGCGAGCGGCTCGACCGCCTCGCGTTCCGGCTGCAGCTGTCGGGCCCCTACGACCGCAACAACGCCATCCTGGCGATCAAGGCCGGTCAGGGTGGCACCGAGGCGCAGGACTGGGCGCAGATGCTGATGCGCATGTATCTGCGCTGGGGGGAGCGCCGCGGCTATCGAACCGAGGTGCTCGACCTGTCGCCGGGTGAGGAGGCCGGCATCAAGGGGGTCACTATCGCCTTCGAGGGCCCTTACGCTTACGGCTACCTGAAGAGCGAGCGCGGCGTCCATCGCCTCGTGCGCATCTCGCCATTCGACCAGGCGAAGCGGCGGCACACGTCGTTCGCCTTGGTCGAAGTGATGCCCGAGGTGCCGGACGACGTTCACGTGGAGATCAACCCCGAGGACATCAAGTTCGAGGCGTATCGCTCGGGCGGCCCGGGTGGCCAGAACGTCAACAAGGTCAATACAGCCGTCCGGCTCACCCACCTGCCGACGGGGATTGTGGTGACCTGCCAGACCGAGCGCTCGCAGCTCCAGAACCGCGAGACGGCGCTGCGCCTTCTCAAGGCGCGCCTGGTGGAGCTGGAGCAGGAGCGCCGCGAGCAAGAGCAGGCGGCCCTGCGCGGCGAGCACGTCGAGGCCGGCTTCGGCAGCCAGATCCGCTCCTACGTGCTCCACCCGTACAACCTGGTCAAGGACCTGCGCACCGGCTACGAGACGAGCGACACGACGAGCGTGCTGGACGGCGAGCTGGACCCGCTGATGGAGGCGTACCTCGCCTGGCAGGTCGGCCAGGAGCACAGCACGCCGGCCCGCGCGTCGAGCTAGGCGCGCCTGCCAGCGTGGTGCCCTGAGGTGGGGCATGCAGGCGCGTGGGGGTGCACCCGGCGCGCGCACTGGGGATCGGGAGACGCGAAAGGAAGGGCGATGATCGTCGTCGTGGACTACGGAGCCGGCAACCTGCGCAGCGTGGCCAAGGCGCTGGCCGCGCTCGGCCACCCCGTGCAGGTGACCGACGCCCCGACCGCCGTGGCCGCGGCGCGCGCCCTGGTCCTGCCCGGCGTGGGCGCGGCGGCGGACACGATGCGCAACCTCCGCGCGCGAGGGCTGGAAGGGGCGGTGCGCGACTACATTGCCAGCGGGCGCCCGTTCCTCGGGGTATGCATGGGGCTGCAGGCGCTGCTGACCGGCAGCGAGGAGGGTGGCTGGCAGCCGTGCCTCGACATCGTGCCCGGGCGGGTGCGGCGGCTGCCAGCCGGCCAGAAGGTGCCGCATATGGGCTGGAACCGCGTGCACCAGGTGCGCCCGCACCCGCTGTTCGCCGGCATCCCCGACGGGGCCTACTTCTACTTCGTCCACTCATTTTATGTCGAACCGGTGGACCCCGCGGTGGTCATCGGCCGGACGGAGTACGGCGTCGAGTTTCCCAGCGCCATCGCCCAGGGCAACGTGCTGGGCACCCAGTTCCATCCCGAGAAGAGCGGCGCGCTGGGCTTGCGCCTGTACGCTAATTTCGTGCGGCTGGCGCTGGGCGAGCTGGCCCCGGAGCCCGTGGCGCTGCCCCGCACCTTCTAGGGAGCTGAGCGGTCGCGAGCGAGAGTGACAGTGGGCACCACCTTCGAGCTGATCCCGGCCATCGACCTGCGCGGCGGGCGCGCCGTGCGCCTGTACCAGGGCGATTACGCGCGCGAGACGGTGTACGCCGATGACCCGGTGGCCGTCGCGCGGGCGTTTGCTGCCGCCGGCGCGCCGCGCCTGCACGTGGTCGACCTCGACGGGGCGCGCGAGGGCGCGCCGCGCCACCTGGGGCTGCTAGGGGCGATCGCCGCCGCGGTGCCGGTGCCGGTCCAGTTCGGGGGCGGTATCCGCTCGCGGCAGGTGGCCGAGGCGGCGCTGGCCGCCGGGGCCGACCGGGTGGTCGTGGGGACCGCGGCGATCGAGGCGCCCACGCTCGCCCAGGAGCTGGCTGCCGCACTCGGGCCGCGACTGATCCTGGGCGTGGACGCCCGCGACGGGTACGTGGCCACCTATGGCTGGCAGCGCACCTCGACCGTCGCCGCCACCGTGTTGGTGGCCGAGGCGCGCCGCTGGGGCGTGACCCGCATCTGTTACACCGACATCGCGCGCGACGGCACGCTGACCGCGCCCAACTTCGCGGCGCTGGAGGCGGTGATCGCGGCCGCGGGGGTGCCCGTGATCGCCTCGGGAGGGGTGGCTGCCATCGAGCACCTGCGCGCCCTGCGCGCCCTGGGTGCCGAGGGAGCGATCGTGGGCAAGGCGTTGTACGATGGCGCGCTGTCGCTGCCCGAGGCGCTGGCAGCACTGACGAAGGACAGCGAGGCATGCTGACCAAGCGCATCATTCCGTGCCTCGACGTGACTGGCGGGCGCGTGGTCAAGGGCGTCAGCTTCGTGAACTTGCGCGACGCGGGCGATCCGGTCGAGCTCGCGGCGCTGTACGACGCTGAGGGTGCCGACGAGCTGGTGTTCCTGGACATCACGGCGTCGAGTGACGAGCGCGCGACGATGGTCGAGGTGGTCGAGCGCACGGCCGAGCGCGTGTTCATCCCGCTCACGGTGGGCGGCGGCATCCGCAGCGTCGATGACATGCGGCGCCTGCTGCGGGCTGGTGCGGACAAGACCGCGGTGAACAGCGCTGCGGTGGCCGACCCCACGCTGGTCGCGCGCGGCGCTGAGGCGTTCGGGAGCCAGTGCATCGTGGTGGCTATCGACGCCAAGCGTCGGGCCGACGGCGGCGGCTGGGAGGTCTACACGCACGGCGGCCGGCGCCCCACCGGGCTCGACGCCGTGGAGTGGGCAGCGCAAGTGGCGATGCTGGGCGCCGGCGAGATCCTGCTGACCAGCATGGATGCCGACGGCACGCAGGACGGCTACGACCTGGCGCTGACGGCGGCGGTGGCGGCCGCCGTGCCGGTCCCGGTGATCGCCTCCGGCGGCGCGGGCGCCCCGGCTCACTTGCACGCCGCCCTCACCGAGGGACGCGCCGACGCGGCGCTGGCCGCCTCCATCTTCCACTACGGCGCCTATCGCATCGCGGACGTCAAGCGCTACTTGGCCGAGCGCGGGGTGCCGGTGCGGTTGTAGCGCCGGAAAGGCGAGCGGCATGGTCCAGTTGAAGTTCGACGCCAACGGCCTGATCCCGGCCGTGGTGCAGGATGCTACCACGCGCCAGGTGCTGATGGTCGGCTACATGAACCGCGAGGCGCTGCGCCGGACGCTGACTACCGGCCAGGCCTGGTTCTGGAGCCGCTCGCGGGGCGAGCTGTGGCACAAAGGCGCCACCTCCGGCCACTACCTCCACGTCCGCGCGGTGCACGTCGACTGCGACGGCGATGTGCTGCTGGTCGAGGCCGAGCCTGCTGGTCCCACGTGCCACACCGGGGCTGTGAGCTGTTTCTTCCGTCCGCTCGACGAGGCGACGCGCGCCACCCTGCTGGCCGCGCTCGACGATGAGGCCGCCTCTCCGGCGCCGCCGTCCGCCGAGCCGCCAACGCTGGACGGGCGTACCGTCGAGGCGCTGTTCGCCGTGATCCAACAGCGGCAGCGCGAGCGCCCGGACGGCTCCTACGTGGTGCGGCTCCTCGAGGGTGGCGTGGACCGCATCGCCAAGAAGGTCGGAGAGGAGGCCACCGAGGTGGTGATCGCGGCCAAGAACGGGGCGCCCGCCGAGATCACCTGGGAGGTGGCCGACCTATGGTTCCATACACTGGTGCTGCTGGCCGCTAGCGGGCTGACTCCGGCCGACATCTGGCGAGAGCTGGAGCGCCGCCGGCGCTAGCAGAGGCCGGTGGGTGATGGCGGAGCGCGTGGCCGTGAGGGACACGGAGCTGTTGGAGCGGGATCCGGTGCTGCGGGCGATCGTGGAGCGGCTGGTGGCGGCGTTGCAGCCGGAGCGGATCTACCTGTTCGGCTCCCGCGCGCGT
>JADGHJ010000212.1 GCA_019686175.1 Chloroflexota bacterium
CGCATGGCGTGGGTGGTGCACGACGACGGCCCGCGCTGGGGGCCTCTGTTCCTGGGGGTGGTGGGCGCCCGCGATGGGGCCACGGTGCTATACCGCGACCTGGTGAGCCGGCGTGTGCCCAGTCCGCGTGGCGAGGAGCCGGTGGCACTCCTCCCGCGGCGTTGAGCCGTGTTTGCACGCCCGCGCGCGAAGTATGGTAGACTGTGGTGCCGCGGGAGTGCGTTCTGGCATCGCCATGCGTCCGGCGCGTGTCGGCACCAACCGCGCGCGGCAGAGGAGCCACCATCATGCCCAAGCAGAAGACGCACAAGGCTACCGCGCGTCGCTTCCAGGTCACCGGCTCGGGGCGGTTGCTGCGCACGCGGCATGGCAAGAGCCACTTGCGGCGCAAGCGCTCGGACCGGGCGAAGCGCGAGTACGACGAGATGATCCCCGTGTCGCCCGCGGATGTGTCCCGGGTGCGGCGCCTGCTGCCCTACGCCAAGAAGTATCCCAAGTGACGCCGCGGCGCGCGGCGCAGCAAGGAGCGAACCGTGACACGCGTGAAGCGCGGGGTGGCCGCGCATCGTCGGCATAAGAAGATCCTAGAGTTGGCGCGCGGGTATCGCGGCGCGCGCAGCAAGCTGTTCAAGTCGGCCAATGAGGCCGTGATGCGCGCGCTGGCCTACGCGTATCGCCACCGTCGCGAGCGCAAGGGCGACTTCCGCCGGCTGTGGATCACGCGCATCAACGCGGCGGCGCGCCTCCACGGCCTGAACTACAACCAGTTCATTGGCGGCCTCAAGCGCGCCAACGTGGCGCTCGATCGCAAGGTGTTGGCCGAGCTAGCGGTCCACAACGCGGCCGAGTTCGCCCGGCTGGCCGCGTTGGCGCGGGAGCATCAGCCAACGGCCGCCCCGCGCGCCTAGCGGTCGGCGCCGGATGGCGTGGGACCGTCCGGGAAGCCCCCAGCCCCGCCGCGCGGCGGGGCTTTCGTTATGAGCGGCCGCTTCCCGCCCCACGCAGAGGAGCCTACAGGACATGAACGATCGTCTGATTCCCGAGCAGCTCGCGCAGCTCCGCGAGCGCGCCCTGGCTGCGCTGGCCGCAGTCGACTCCACCGACGCGCTCGAGCGCTGGCGCGTGGAGTACCTCGGGCGGCGCGCCGCCGTGAACACGTTCTTGCGCGAGCTGGGCCAGCTACCGCCGGCCGACCGCCGCGCCGCCGGGCAAGCGGCCAACGCCCTCAAGGCCGAGCTGGAGGCCGCCTACGCCGCCCGCGCCCAGGCGCTCAAGGACGCCGAACTGGCGGCGCTGCTGGAGCGCGAGCGGCTCGACGTCACGCTGCCCGGGCGGCCCCCAGCGCTCGGCGGCCTGCACCCGACTACGCTCGTCGTCGAGCGCATCCTCGAGATCTTCCGCGACCTCGGGTTCCGCGTCGCCGAGGGGCCGGAGGTCGAGCTGGACTACTACAATTTCGAGGCCCTGAACATCCCTCCCGAGCACCCCGCGCGGGATATGTGGGACACGTTCTACGTACGCCCGCCGGACATCGTCCTGCGCACGCATACCTCGCCGAACCAGGTGCGCGTCATGGAGCGCACGCGCCCGCCGGTGCGCGTGGTGGTGCCGGGCCGCTGCTACCGTTACGAGGCGCAGGACGCCTCCCACGAGTGGATGTTCTACCAGGTCGAGGGGCTGGCCGTGGACCGCGGCCTGACCATGGCCGATCTCAAGGGCGTGCTCACTACCTTCGCTCGCGAGATGTTCTGGCCCGACGTGCAGTGCCGCTTCCGCTGCGACTACTTTCCGTTCGTCGAGCCCGGGCTCGACATGTCCATTACCTGCCATCTCTGTCGCGGCGCCGGATGCCGGGTGTGCAAGGGCACCGGGTGGATCGAGCTGCTGGGCGCTGGGATGGTCCACCCGTTCGTGCTGCGCCGCGCCGGCTACGATCCGGACGAGGTGACGGGGTTCGCCTTCGGAATGGGCCCCGAGCGCATCGCGATGGTGAAATACGGTATCGAGGATATCCGCTTGTTCTATGGCAACGACCTGCGCTTCCTGGAGCAGTTCCGATGAGGCGCCACGCGCTACGAGCTGGCGCGCGGCCGTGCGCGGCGAGGTGCGGGCCAGGAGGTGAGCCATGCGTGTGCCACTGAGCTGGCTGCGCGAGTACGTGGACTTCGAGCTAGCGCCGGCCGAGCTCGCCCATCGCCTGACGATGGCGGGCTGCGAGGTGGGCGCCATCGACCACATCGGCGCCGACTGGCAACGGGTGGTCATCGGCCGGATCGAAGATCTCAGCCGGCACGCCCGCAACCCGGCCTGGCTGCTGGCGCGCGTCGACATCAGCGATCGACACCTCACCCTGGTCACGGCCGCGACGAACCTCCGCGTCGGCGACCGCGTGCCGGTGGTGCTTCCGGGCGGCACCGTCGGCGGCAAGGAGATCGCGGCGCGGGCGTTCGATGGCGTCGTCTCCGAGGGCATGCTCTGCTCGGGGGCCGAGCTGGGCCTGTCCGACGATCGCTCGGGCATCTACATCCTCGAGCCCAACGCCCCGCTCGGGGAGGATCTCCGCACCTACCTGAGCGACGTGGTGTTCGACCTCGAGGTGACCCCCAACCGGCCAGATCTGCTCGCTGTGGTCGGCGTGGCACGCGAGGTGGCCGCCCTCACCGGCGCACAGCTGCGGGCGCCGACTCCCCCACTGCCCGAAGGCCCACGGCCGGCCGCGGCCGCCGTGCGCGTGACCATCGAGGCGCCGGACCTGTGCCCGCGCTACACCGCCGCCTTCGTGGAGGGCGTGCAGGTCGGCCCCTCGCCGGCCTGGCTGCAGCGGCGCCTGGCCCTCAGCGGCCAGCGCCCGATCAACAACGTGGTGGACGTGTCGAACTACGTGATGCTCGAGCTGGGCCAGCCGCTACACATGTTCGACGCCGACCTGTTGCGCGGCGGGATCGTCGTCCGGCGCGCCCGTCCGGGCGAGATGCTGGTCACTCTCGACGGCGTGGAGCGCGCCCTGACGCCAGAGATGCTGGTGATTGCCGACGCCGAGCGGCCAGTGGCGCTGGCGGGCATCATGGGCGGGCAGGACACCGAGGTGAGCGACCGAACCCGGCGGGTAGTGATCGAGTCGGCCCACTTCCAGCCCCGCGTCACGCGCCGCACGGCCCGGGCCCTGCGCCTGAGCACCGAGGCGTCGCGCCGTTTCGAGCGCGGCGTGGATCCGGAGGGGACCGCGCGCGCCGCCGCCCGCGCCGTCGCGTTGCTGCGCGAGGTGGCGGGTGGGCAAAGCTATGACGGCTGCGTAGATGCCTACCCGGGCCGCGAGCCACCGCGCGTCATCCGCACCACGGCTGGCGCCATTAGTGGGCTGCTGGGCCAGCGGTTCGCGGCCGACCAGATCGTGGGCACGCTCACCAGCCTCGGTTTCACGGTCGCCAGTGAGCCGACTGTCCAGGCGGACGCGGCGCTGACGGTCACGGTGCCGTCGTTCCGCCGCGACGTGGAAGGGATGCCCGACCTGGCCGAAGAGGTGGCGCGCATCTACGGCTACGACGCGCTGCCCACGACCCTGCCCGCTGGCCCGCTGCCCAGGCCGCTGCCCGACAACGGCCGGCGGCAAGCCACCGTGGCCAAGCAGGTACTGGTCGGCTGCGGCTACCAGGAGGTAATCACCTACTCGCTGGTGGATGGGAACTACCTGACGCGGCTCGATGCGACGGCGGAGACGCATGGCAACGCGCAGCCCGGCCAGGGGATGATCCACCTCTACAACTACATGAGTGCCGACCGCAGCTACCTGCGCACGACGCTCCTCGGCAGCCTGTTGGAGACCGCGGCGGCGAACCTCCGCCACCGCGATCGCGCGCTGCTGTTCGAGCTGGCCGCCGTGTATCTCCCACCACTGAACCCGTTGCCCACGGAGGTCCGGCGCCTCAGCCTCGTGGCGACCGGCTCGCGCACGCCCGCCACCTGGAGCGAGAAGCCGCCCGCGCTGGACTTCTACGACCTCAAGGGCACTGTCGAGGCCGTGCTGGACGCGCTGCGGCTACCGCCGGTGCGGTTCGTGGCGGACACGCACCCCACGCTCCACCCGGGCCGCTGCGCGGCGGTTCTCGTGGAGGGGGGCGAGCAGCCAACCAAACTGGGCGTGCTGGGCCAAGTCCACCCACGGGTGGCCGAGCGGTTCGACCTCGAGGGGCGAGCGGTATATGTGGCAGAGCTGGACTTCGAGGCACTGGTGCGCCTGGCGGGCGAGCAGCCGCTGGTCGAGCCGCTGCCGCGCTTCCCCGGGGTCGCCATGGACCTGGCCGTGGTGCTCGACGCCCGCATCCCCGAGAGCGAGGTGGCGGCGGCGATTCGCGCGGCCGGGGTGCCCCTGCTGGCCGAGATGCGCCTGTTCGACGTGTACCAGGGCCCGCCGGTCCCGCCTGGCCAGCGGAGCCTGGCCTACGCGTTGGTGTTCCGCGCGCCCGATCGGACGCTCACCGACGCGGAGGCGATGGCAGCGTGGGAAGCCATTGCCCGCGTGCTCCGCGAGCAGTTCGGGGGGGTGATCCGCGGGCGCGAATAGGCTGCCTGCTCCGAAACACAGCGGAAGGGAGCAATCGCATCCGACTGCTCCCTTCCGGCGCCTCAGGGCTTCAGCGCGAGGCGACGCACTGGCCGCTCGAATTGTACTGGAGACAGATGGAGCCGGTGCCCGTGCTCGCGGTAGTGGCCCCCGTCGTCGGTACTGCGGCGTAGGGGTTGAAGGTACCCGGCGGGGTTGTGGTCGTCGCCGTGCTGGTGCTCGCCGTCCCGGCGTTCAAGTAGGTCGAGCCGTTGAGGTAGCCGGACCCGCTGTTCAGATAGCCGGAGGTAGTGTTCAGATAGCCCGAGCCAGTCGCTGACGTGCCCTGGACACCCAGGGACGTCGTGCCCGGCTGGCCCAGCGCGCCCTGGAGAGCGGCGAGTTGCTGGGGTGTGACCTGCAGGTTGGGTAGCTGCGTCCCGGTCGCCAGAGGCGTTCCCGCTTGGCCCGCGGCCTGCTGAGTGGGCGCCTCGTAGCGCAGGCAGTTGGTACCCGCCCACGCGACGCAGACGGAGCCGTTGAAGCCCACTTGCCCGATCGGCTGGAGGCACTGCCCATTGGGGCCGTATTGGGCGCAGGTCGGCGAGGCGGTATTGGGCGTGGGCAGCGTGGCGTTCTGCCCCACGCTGTTCATGGCCTGCTGTGCGCGCTGGCGCATCAGGTCGGCGTTGGTGGGCGCGTTGGGCGCGTTTACCGTCCCAGTCGCCGGGTTGCAGGCCCCCTGCACGCCACCGGGCACGTTGGCGGGCGTGCAGGCCTGCGTCGTCCCGACCCCCGGTATGTTGTAGCCAGTGATCTCACGCACCAACTCGGGCGGCAGGTTGTTGAGCGTGTTGGCGACGTTGTTCTGGGCCGCGGGGCAGTTCGGCCCGGGGCACTGGGTGCCGGAGCCACCGACCAGGTTGACCTGGCCGGTGCGGTACGTCCCGGTATTAGTGTCGCTGATCACCGACTGGCGGATACCATTCGGTCCCACCTGGCCTTGAGCGCCGTTAGTGCTCGTAGGCATGCCCATGGAGTCGACCAGCTCGGGGCCATCGCGCCCAGGGCTAATGAAGATCGAGCCGCCGGCGGAGCCTAGCGGGTCGAGCGGCATCGGATCGTAGGGGCTGGCGGTGCTGCGCAGGCCGCCGCCCGAGATGTTGCTGCTGCTCCGGCCGGACGTGCCGTCAGCGCTCGTGCTGTCCCGACTCGCGCTGCTCCCACGAGCCGGCGGAGGGGCAGCCGCGCGCACCTGCGACTGGTCTCCATCGAGGACGGCCACGGCGCGCGGGTCGGGCGGCACGCTACCAGAGGCCGTGAACTTGCGGTTGAGCACGGCCCAGCCCTCATCGGGCCCGGCGGTGTTGAGGTGAGCGTAGACATAGAGATCGTACTCGCCCGGCGGCAGCTCGACGGCCATCTCGAACCCGCTGTTGGCGAACCGCTCTTCTCCGAGCGCCTCGACCGCCTCTGGACGCGACTGGCCGTAGGTAGCAGCGCCCAGTAGCTGGCCGCCATCCGCGGGATCGCCCAGGTACAGCCGGACGATATCGACCCCGGTGCCATCCCCGGCCGGGTCGGCAGCCCAGCCGGAGATCATCGTGCGCGTGCTGACCGGCTCCTCGCCCGGCGTGTCGAGATGGATGACGGTACTGACCTCTTGCGCCCCCGCCGGGGCCGCCAGCACCGGGCCGACGGCCGCGGCCAGCGTGGCTGCCACGACCAGTCGGCCGACTCGCCGTAGCCAAGTGCTCGCTGCGCTCACAGGCCCCCCTCCTCAGGAACAACCCCCCAGACGCCATGCCGGCCGGCGGCGCGCTGCCGCCGGGCGGCTCGACGGGCCATTATAGGTAGGTCGGCTGGGGCCAGCAAGGCGGACAGGCTGTCAGTTTCGGCTCAGCGCGTGCCGGTGCGGGCCGCCGGGGGCGTGTAGGGCCCGAGCCGCGCCACCGCCCAATCCACATACTGGTGGTCGATGAACTGGTCGAGGTCCACCGGCCGCTCCAGGTGGCCGCGCTCGAGGTACCAGTTCATGTCGTAGGCCATGCTGTCCTTGTTGATACGGCCATCGGGGTCGATCGAGGTAAGGCCACGGCGGCGGAGGAGGTTGGCATTGACCTCGGGCGACAGCCGGTTGTAGGGGCTGAGCAGCTGCGCTAGCTCGTCCACTCCCACGCCGTGGACCGCGCTGTCGTTCCAGTCGCGGGCGCCGCGGAGGTAGGCCAGCACGAAGCGCCGCGCGAGATCGGGGCGCTCGACGAGACTCGGGCCGATTACCTGCACCGCGATCTCGTGGTCGGGATAGTATTCGGATAGCCAGCCGAGCACCGCCGCGGCGTCCTGGTTCAGCGCCGTGCTGATTGCCGGCTCCACGGCCACCGCCACGTCAATGGAGCCGTTGGCCAGCGCGGCCGGCATATCCGGGAACGGGAGCTGGACCTGCTCGGTCTCCTCGATGCGGTGGCCGTACTGCCGCAGCCCGCGGTCCACGTCGATCATCAGGCCGCCGGGCAGCGACGAGGTGGCCACGCGGCGGCCGACCAGGTCGGGTAAGGTGCGGATGGCGCCGCTGTCCCACAGCTCCTTGCGGACCAGGACCGCATGGCTCTGCTGGCCGGGAATGGCGCGGCTGGCGTCGAGAATCGCCTTGATCGGCACCCCGCGCAGGGCCGCGTTGAACGTGCTCGGCACGACCGCCTGCTGCGCCACGTCGAGCTGGCCGCTGGCGATCATCGGTACCATATCGCTGCCCGCGCGGAACGTCTCGACCTGCATCTCGATGCCCTGCTCCTGGTAGTACCCGCGCTCGATCCCGATGTAGAAGGGGTAGGCGACCGCGGCCACCTGGCCGCCGCGCACCACCGTGAGCGGGGCGGGAGACGCTGCCGTTTCGGTGGGGGCCGCCG
>JADGHJ010000213.1 GCA_019686175.1 Chloroflexota bacterium
CGCCCACCCACCGCGGGGTAGAGCAGCGGTAGCTCGTCGGGCTCATAACCCGGAGGTCGTGGGTTCGAATCCCACCCCCGCTACGCTTCAGCGCCTTCCAACGTCTGGAAGGCGCTGTTCGGTTTCTGCCCCTCCGCACCGGCTCACCGGTACGGCCCGCTCCCGTAGCCATACGGCGGCACCCCATAGGGGTACGGGCCGAGCTGCCCGCCTAGCCCGGCGCCACCCACCGGGGCCGCTGGCCAGCATCCCGTCACGCTCCCAGGACACGGCAGGGCTGTCACCGCCAGGTGGCTCGGAATGATCTGCGTTTGGCGGTACACCGTGAGCGTGGTGGGCATGCCGTTCGGGCCGGTCACCGTATAGGTCTCGACGGGGGGCGACAGGTCGCTCGCCGTGCTCGGGGGACGCGCCGTGCTGCTCACCACGATATCGTCCTGCGCCTCGACGGTGCGTCCGCTGCTATCCACCAGCCGCGCATATACCGTGCGCAGCCCCTCGCCCGGCGCCAATGTCCAGTTCAGCACCGGACTGTACGGGAACGTCTGCGCATCGCTGAAGTCGGGGCTGTTCGCCAGCGTCACTTGCGTGATCGGATGGCCCGGGCCACGACACCACTCGCTCACCTGGCCGTACACGTAGACGGTCACCTCGCTCGTGGGCGTTGCCGCCGCCTCGTTGTTCAGCACGATCGGCGCCACGGCTGGCCGCTGGCCCACGTTGAGCGCCCAATAGGTGAGCCCGTCCGGGGTCAGGGCACGCCCGATCCCCATCTCCCGCGCCTCCGGGTCCAGCAGGATCTGCCGGTGGCCTGGGCTGTCGTACCAGCCCCGCGCGACATCGTCCACGGTCTGCAACGCGCCGGAGGCGATGTTCTCTCCACCGCCACACGTCTCGTACCCGGCCAGCCGCATGCGGTCCTGCACGCGTGTGCCACCGACGCCCACGTGGCTCAGCGTTCGCGACTGCACCATGCTGTCGGCATGGCGCTGCGCCGCCGCCATGAGCTGTGGCTGTAGCTTCAGCGGGGCGCGGCCGCTCTGTTGGCGCAGCGCGTTGACCGCTTCCGCCATGCGTCCCACGTCGTCGGGAATGGCGTTAGCAGCGGTGGCCGCGGCCCACTGTGCACGCGCGGGTCGGGCCGCGGCTAGCACTACCAGCACGGCCAGGAGGCCGCTTCCTGCCAGCCGGAGCCGGCGGGGCGAGAGCGGCAGGCGCCGGGCGATCGCTAACGGGGGGCGCGCGGCCCAGGGCATCGCTACACCTCCTGCGTATCCACGCGGCCAGCCCCGGTCCGCTGGCCCCGTGAGGCACTCGACCGGCGCCAATATAGCACAGTTACGTCACGAATCAGGTGGCGCGTCTGGCTTCGGTTGCTCGCGTGCTGCGGAGACCTGGCGCCTCGCCCGCCGCAAAAGATGTGCAAACTCTTAAGTAGCCGTAGACCGCGTGGTATCCTTGCCCGGCGAGGCGCAGGAGCAAGCGGCGATGACGCCACGACACGAGCGCCGCGGCGGTCTACCCGACGGGGCAGAGCATCCCGTCTACAACACCCAAGCCGTGGTGCAGCTAACGGGCGTGCGCGCCCCGACCTTTCGCGCCTGGGAGCGTCGCTATGGCGTACCCCGGCCAGCCCGGCTGCCCGGCGGTCAGCGCCTGTACTCCGAGCGGGACGTGGCGCTCATCCGCTGGCTGCACGAGCGTACCGCGGAGGGCATGACGATCAGCCGGGCGCTGCGCCTACTGGAGGCGTGCCAGGCCGAGGGAGCCCCACGCCCGGAGCCGGCACCGCGCACCTTCGCACAACTGCAGCACGACCTCATTGAGCGGCTCGTCGACTTCGATGCGGGCGGAGCAGAGGCGGTGATCGCCGAAGCGTTCGCCTTGTACCCTGTCGACGATGTCTGCCTCGAGCTGTTCCAGCCTACTCTGGTGGAGATCGGGGAGCGCTGGCGTGCCGGTGGGCTGTCGGTAGCCGCCGAGCACTTCGCGACCCACCTGATCCGCTGCAAGATCGCCTCATTGCTCCAGGTGTACGAGACGCCGCGCCGCGGTTCCCCGATCGTGCTGGCCTGTCCGGCGGAGGAGCAGCACGAGATCGGGTTGCTGCTAGTGGCCCTGTTCCTGGCCCGGCGCGCCTGGCCGGTGCTCTACCTCGGCCCCAATGTCCCGGCCGACGACTTGCGAACCGTGGTGCAGCACGTACAGCCGCGCCTCGTGATCCTCTCGGCGACCACCGAGGAGACCGCCCGCCACCTGGTGGAGACCACCGAGATGCTCGCCGCACTGGCTGAGCCGCGCCCACGCCTGGCCTACGGCGGGCAGGCATTCGACCGGCCCAGCCAAGCGCCGCGCACGATGCTCGGCACGTACCTCGGGCCCGACGCCCGCACCGCGGCTGACCGCACCGACGCCCTGCTCGGCGCTGTGCCGCCCACGTAGCTTCCGGGGAACCCTCGACGGCGCCGGCGCCGCCCGCTATAGTCTCCCCATGCCGTCGCCTAATAGAGTTCTTAACATCGGTCATCTGCGTCGGGGCCCGGCGCGCTGCAATCGCCGGGCGTTCTTGCGCGGCGTAGCGGCCCTGGGATTCAGCTCCCTTGCCCTGCGGGGAGCGCCACGGACCTGGGCCGCCACCGATCCTCCTACCGCGCTGGGGCCGCCCGCGTCGCGCTGGTTGGCAGCGGCCGCTCGGGCGTTCAACGGGCTGCTCGCACGGATCGACCTCGAGGCGGGCGGCCGCCCGTATTTCCTGCTCGATCTCGAGGCGGAGGTGCCCGCGCTGGTCCACGGCTACTGGGACGCGGTCGATATGGCCGGGCGCAGCGTCGATGCGCTCCTGCGCCTGCGCCCCCTGCTCGCCACCGAGCAGGGGAAAGAGGCCGAGCTGCTGCTGCGCCAGTATCTGCTCGGCCGCCAGGGCAGCGATGGGCTGTTCTACAACGCGCCGGACAGGGATCCCGCCGAAGAGGTGGTCGACACGTTCTGCCAGGGACGCGCGCTGCTCGGCCTCACCACCTGGCTGGCGCACACGGGCGACGCCGTGGTTGAGGCCAGCATCGAGGCGTGTGTCCGGGGGCTGGCCGCGATTGCCGTGCGCGACGGCGAGTACGCCTATCTGCCGGGCCAGCGCTGGCGCGAGGGCTGGCTCGACCAGAGCCTGCTCGCCGCGGGGGCGCTCGACGGCCGCGACAACTTCGGCTACAGTGCCCAGTGCGCCCTGCCGCTGCTCGAGTACCACGCCCTCACGGGCAGCCCGGCGGCGCTCGACCTGGCGGGGCGCCTCCTGCGTCACTTCGTCGAGCGCTCCGGGCAGGTAGATGGCGACGGCCACTTCGCTGGCGAGACCCACGCCTCGGGCTACCTGCCGCTGGCCTGCGCGGCCGTGCGCTACGCGGCCGCGACGGGCGACGAGGGATATCTACGATGGGCCGAGCGCCTGTATCGCTGGGTGCTTGCCAACTCGTCGCAATTCGGCTGGGTGCCCGGTCCGCTGGGGCTGGGCGAGACGTACTTCCGCGCCTGGTACGGGGCGCCGCCGCGCCGGACCTGCGAGACGTGCAGCCTGGCGGACACTATCGAGCTGGCGTTGCTGCTGGCGCGCGCGGGCTACACGGACTGCTGGGACGACGTGGACCGGTTCGCCCGCAACCAGCTACTGGAGAACCAGTTCGGCGCGCTCGCCCGTGGGCGCGATCTCCCGCTGCCGGACGACCCCACGGTGGCCGCGGCGCTAGCCGGCGCCTGGGAGAGCTTCGCGCTGCCGTATCGCCTGCTGGCGCGGCCCGACGATCGGCGCCTAGTCGAGGGCTGCTGCTCGGCCTCCGGCGCGCGCGCCCTCAGCCGCGTCTGGGAGCACACGCTTGACTACGCTGCCGACACGCTGACGATCCACCTGGGGCTATCGCGCTCCAGCCCCTGGGCCGACGTGTACAGCCACGAGCCCCAGCGCGGGCAGCTCGATATCGTCCTGCACGTGCCGCTCGCGCTCCGCCTGCGGCCACCCCGCTGGGCGCCGCCCGACGGCCTCACGCTCCTGCTGGATGAGGTGCCGCTCCCGCTGGAGTGGGACGGCGACTATCTCACCGTCGCCCAGGCGCCGGCCGGCGCCTGCCTCAGCCTGCGCTATCCCCTGCTCGACCGCCAGGAGGGCTTCGCCGTCAACGCCGAGACGACACTAGCGTTCTGGCGCGGTGGCACGGTGCTCGACGTCCTCCCCGACAGCGGCCCGGTGCCGATCTACCGCCGCGACCGGCTCGCGTGACGGCGTCTTGCGTGGGGCGCCGGGGCACGGCATCATGCAGCGCAGGGCCCGAGGCGTTGCCCACGCGGCCGCACTGGCGGCTGGGCCAGCCGGCGCCCAGCTCACCTGGCCGAGGCTCGGGCCGCTACCACCGGGCGCGGGTGCGCTACCAGGTAGCCTGCTGGAGCTCGGCCGACGCGGCGACCGCGGCCGGCAGCGAAGGGGAGGGTGATGGAGGGCGTAATTCTGGTCTTCGTCGTGGTGGTGGTCGCGATCGTGGTCCTGGCCTCGCTGCGGCAGTGCGCCGAATGGGAGCGCAAGGTCGTGCTGCGGCTGGGCCGCTTCGCCGGGGTGCGTGGCCCGGGCGTGTTCTTCCTCCTGCCGTTCATCGAGCAGACCCCGTTCACCGTGGACCTGCGTACCGTCACCAGCGCGTTCACCGCCGAGCAGACGCTCACCCGCGACAACGTGCCCGTGAACGTGGACACCATCATCTACTGGCGGGTGATCGATCCGGCGCGCGCCGTCCTTCAGGTCGAGGACTATCGGCTCGCGGTGCTCGGCGCGGCGCAGACCGCGCTGCGCGACATCATCGGCCGCAGCAACCTCAGCCGTGTGCTCGCCGAGCGGACGGCGATCGACGAGGAGCTGACCCACGTGCTCGACGCGCAGACGGAGCCCTGGGGCGTCAAGGTCACCGCCGTGCTGATGCGCGACATCAAGATCCCCGATGCGCTACAGGACGCCATGAGCCGCGTGGCGCAGGCCGAGCGCGAGCGCGATGCGCGGGTGATCCTGGGGCAGAGCGAGACGCTGATCGCCCAGCAGTTCGCCGAGGCGGGCGAGGTGTATGCGAACAATCCGATGGCGCTGCATCTCCGTGGCATGAACATGCTGTACGAGACGATGCGCCAGAACCCGGGCTCGATCGTGATCATCCCGGCGTCAGCTGTCGAGTCGATGGCGCTCGGCGGTATGACGGGCATCACCGCGCTGGCGCAGAACGTGAGCCAGGGCGAGTCGCCCCCCGCCGCGTCGTAGCCGGTGCGGCTCGCGACGCTCCCCGGCCGCGCACGCTTGCCAGTCGGACGGCTGTTGTGCGCGTACGGCACGATCATCGCGTTCAACGCCTGCGACGGGCTGAGCAGCAGCCTGGTCTCGCCCTTTCTCGACGCGGCGGGCTTTCTCCCCACTGCGATCGGCGCGCTGGTGGCGGCTCAGGGAGTGGCCAGCCTCGGCTCGCGCCTGCCGGCGGGGGCGCTCTACCACGCGCGCCGGGCCCGCGTGTTGACCTGGCTAGCGCTGCTCGCACAGGCCGGCGCGGTCGCGGCCTATCCCCTGGCCGCCGACGCCCTGCAGTTCGGGGCCGCGCGCGTGGTGGCCGGCCTCGCGCTCGGGCTCGGCACAACCGTCAACTTCGCCCTGTTCACCGAGTTGCTGCCGCCGACCGGCGCGGGGCGCCTGCGCGCCGTAGGCGTGTATCTCGGCTGCCAGTCGGCCGGCTACGCCATCGGCAACTTCCTGAGCGGGGTGGCGGCCGACGCGCTGGGCTACGCGCCCGCCTTCTGGCTGGCCGCCGCCTTCCCGCTGCTCGCGCTGCCGCTGCCGCAGAGGCCACCGGCCCCGCCGGCCGAATCGGGTGGCGCCGCGCCGAAGAGTGTGGTGGCCATGCGCCCGGCCCCGGCGTGGCCCGCTCGGCTCCGTGCCTACCGCGAGCCCGAGCTGGGATTGATGATCGCGCTCGCCTTCAGCATGCTGTTCCTCTACAACCTCGTGAATACGTTCTTCCCCTTGTTCGCCTTGGGGATCGGGCTGAGTCTGTCGCAGGTGGGCGTGTTCCGCGGCCTGCAGTCGCTGGCCAACGCCATCACACGGCCCTTCACGGGCGAGCTGGCGCGCCAGCTCGGCTACCGCCGCATGGGCCATCTGGGCCTGGCGGCCAGTGTCGCGCTCACGGCGGCGCTCCCGTGGTTCCAGCTGTTCGAGGTGTACGTCGGCGTGTTCCTGCTGCTGGGCCTGACGCGGGGCGCGGCGCTGGTGAGCAACTCGCTGAGCGCGGTGGAGCTGGTGGAGCGGCGGGGCCTGCCCCGCGGGATCGTGGCCGGGCTGCTCAACGCGGCGCAAGACGGCGGCAATATCGCCGGCCCCGTGGTGGGCGGGCTCGTGGTCGCAAGCCTGGGCGTCGGGACGACCCTGCACCTGCTCCCGCTGGCGATGGGTGTGCTGTACCTGGTCGCGGTGGTGGGCGTCGCGCTCGGCGGCGCTGGTGCCGCGTGCGCCGATGAAGCCGAGAGCCGTGCGTAAGTGCCGGGCCGCGCGCTAGCGTGCGGTGGCCACCTGCGCCGCAGGCTGCAGGAACACCTCCTGGGCCGCGGCCACCCCCCGGCCCAGTGGCAGCGCCAGCCCGCACTCGCGCAGCGCCAGTTCCACCCCGGCCAGCATGGCCAGCACCTCCAGCTCGTTGAGGGCGCCGAGATGCCCCAACCGCACCACGCGCCCCTTCAGGCGCCCCAGGCCGACCCCGAGCGCCAGTCCGAAGCGCTCGCGCGCCCGGGCGATCAGGGCATCGCTGTCGAGCGCCGGGGGCAGCACGACGGCGGACACGGTGTTGGAGCAGGTGGCCGGATCCTCGGGCAGCAAGCCCAGGCCCCAGGCGCGCACCGCCGCGCGCACGCCGTCGGCCAGCCGCTGGTGGCGCGCGTACACGTGCTCCAGCCCCTCCTCGTCGAGCAGGCGCAGTGCCTCGCGCAGGCCGAACAGGAGCAGGGTGGCGGGAGTGTAGGGAAAGAAGCCTGCAGCGTTGTCGCGCACGATGGGGCGCCAGTCGAAGAAGTGGCGCGGCGAGCCGCCCCGCTCGGCCACCGCCAGCGCCCGCGGGCTGGCGCACACGATCCCCAGCCCGGGCGGCAGCATGAGCCCCTTCTGGCTGGCCGTGAGCGCCACATCGACCCGCCAGGCATCGAACTGGAAGGGGAGCGAGCCGAGCGAGCTGACCGCATCGACGAGCAGCAAAGCGTCGGAACCCACGGCGTCGAGCGCGGCGCGCACCTCGGCTATATTTGACGTAACGCCGGTAGAGGTCTCGTTGTGCACTACGAGCAGGGCGCGGTAGGGTGGGGTGAC
>JADGHJ010000214.1 GCA_019686175.1 Chloroflexota bacterium
GCTACCAGCAGCGCGATCCAATAGTGGAGCAGGTGCTTCATTCCTGTCCTCTCGATGGATTCATAGCGCGTCCGAACGTGCCAGCGCCCCAGTGCGATACGCCCGAGGCGCGGCTAGACGCAGCGGTGCGAGGCCAGGAAGTCGCGCAGCAGGTCGTCATACACCTGGCGGCAGCACGCGAGAGCCGTCTGCCGCGCGGCCTCGTCAGCCTCACCCACCCAGGTCGCCACCACTACGCGGTCGAGCCCGAAGTGCGGGTCACCGACCGGCCACTCACCGACGACCAGCTCCGGGGTGGGCCCCAGCGCCACTAGCGCCGCCTCCACCTCGGCATGCGGCCGCCGCAGCCGCGCGGCCAGCTCGCTGCTGGTCAGCGGCCGACCGCTGGCGCGCAGCGCCGCGCGGATCGCCTCCATCAGATCAGCCGCCATCGCGCAGCTCCGCCCGCCGCCGCTCCGTGGCCGCCCAGTCGATCGCCAGCGTCTCCGGGTCGAGCACCACGCCGTATTGTTCGTTGGCGGCCTGCAGCGACACGTATCCCTCGCGCACGTCCTCCTGCACCCGCTCGGCCGGCCGCTCCCACGGCGGCCCGTAGCCTCCGCCGCCGCCCGACTCGATGATGTACGCCTCGCCCGCGCCCAGCCGCATGGCGCTCACCTTGCCGTTGGGGAACGTCTCGATGCGCCCGTCGGCCCGGCGCACCGACAGCCGATTGGGCAGGGCGTCGCGGCCGCCGAACAGCCCCCACGGCGCGCACTGCGTCCGCTCGATGGTGCTGTTGAACGTCTGGTCGCCGAGCATGCGCACCACCTTGCGCACGCCCAGCCCGCCACGGAACTTGCCCGCCCCACCCGAGTCCTGTCGCAGCGCGTACTCCTCGATCACATAGGGGAAGCGCGTCTCCGCCGCCTCCACCGGCGCGTTGTGCGTGTCGCCGTCGTTGATGCAGACGACGGCGTTCATGCCGTCGCTGTTGTGCTTCGCCCCCCAGCCACCGCCCGGCAGGCTCCCCATCCCGATCACGAACCGCCCGGTGCGTGGATGCGGCCCGTAGGTGAGGATGCTCAGCAGGTCGGTATGGTGCGCGGCGGCGACCTTGTCCGGCATAGCGGGCGCCAGGGCGCGGATGATCGTGTCCACCACCGTCATGGGGATGGTCATCCACCAACGCACCGCCGCCGGCTTGGTGGCCGACACCACGCGCCCGGGTGGCAGGACCACCTCCAGCGGCGCGAACGAGCCGTCGTTGATCGGCAGCAGCAGCGGTGACGTTAGGCACTTGAACGCCACCTGTGCCGCCGACCGCCCCGCCGTTGGACCCGAGTTGTAGTAGCCCGTCACCTGCCGGCTCACGTCGGTCAGGTCGATCGTCATGCGGTCCCCGGCGACGACCACCCGCACCCGGATCGGGATCCGCTGCCCGAGGCGCACCCCGTCGTCGTCCATGAAGCTCTCGGCCTCATACGTCCCGTCGGGAATGGCCGCCACGGCCTGCCGCGCTACCTCCGCGCTGTGGCGGTAGATCCGCGCGATGCTGCCCAGCACCGCGTCCCGGCCATAGCGCTGGAGCAGTTGCAGCATGCGCCGCTCGCCCGTCTTGATAGACGCCACCTGCGCCCGGAAGTCGCCCATCGCCAGGTCGGGGAAGCGCACGTTGGCCTTGATGATCTCGACGAGCTCGTCGTTGAGCACGCCCTCGCGGTAGATCTTCACGATCGGGAGCTGGAGCCCCTCCTCGTAGATGTCGGTCGTGGTGCCCCGCAGGGTGCCGCCGACGTCCTGCCAGTGCGCCATGCTGGCCGCGAACGCCACCAGCTCGCCCTCCCAAAAGATTGGCAGGGTGAAGATCATGTGGTTGAGGTGCGAGCCCATGATGTAACTGTCGTTGGTCAGCAGGATGTCGCCGGGGCGGATGCCGTCGCGCCCATAGTGTGCGAGTTTGGCCTTGATGGCGTCGGAGAGGCCGCGGATGAACATCGGCAGGCCGAGGCCGATCGACACGGTGTTGCCCTCGGCGTCGAACAGGCCGACCGTGAAGTCGAGCGCCTCGTAGATGATCATGTTGTATGCCGTGCGCATCAGGTTGGTCTTCATCTCGTCGGTGATGGCGACCAGCGCGCTGCGCACGATCTCCGCGGTGATCGGGTCGACCGAGTGATCTGTGACGAGTGAGGAGTGATGAGTGCTCGGCGACTGCACTCGGTTCATAGCTGCTGACGCCTCCGTTCGGCCGAGGCCCGAAGCCCGCCGACCAATCTCGCTACTTCCCCCGCCTGCACCTGGAGTTCCCGGAAGCTGTGCTCGTCTAGATAACCCACATCCCGAGCGACGTAGAGTTGTGAGCGCAACTTGGCACAGGATCCCTCTGCGATAGACAAGAAATGCTGGAATTCTCCGGGCTTTCCGCCCTCGAATCCCTCGGCGATGTTGGACATCACGGAGACGGCCGCGCGTCGAATCTGGTCTCGCAACCCGCGGTCTCTCAAAGACGGACTGCGGTCCGTCTTTCGATAAACACTCGCCATCAATATGCGCGTCTTCTGCCAGGCTACGAAGTCCTCAAAGCGCTCGATCCTCTCACTCATTACTCATTACTGTAATGCAAAGGTTGCCGTAGCCGTCCACGCGCAGGCGGTCACCGGGCTCGACGACCGTCGTGGTGCCGGGCTCGTCGACCAGCGCTGGCCCCTCCAGGGTGGCGCCGGGCGGCAGGACGGCGCGGGCGTAGGCCGGCCAGCGCTGCCAGCCACTGCCCTCCACGTAGACTTCGCGGTAGCCACGTGGGCGGGGCGTCTCGCCCGTGGCGTTGCGGCGCTCCAGCGGCGGCTTGCGCACCTCACCGATCACGGCCACGCGCAAGCTCACCAGCTCGCACTCCTCCTCGGGCGCCGAGTGGCTGTAGCGCTGCTCGTGGGCGGCGTCGAACAGGCGCTTGACCAGCGCGCGGTCCTCTTCGCTGCCGAGGTGCGGCGGGAGCTGGACCGTTACGGCGTGCTCCTGGCGCACGTAGCGCATGTCGGCCGAGCGCCGCACCGTGATGCCCAGGAGCTCGACCCCGAAACGCTCGATCTCCTGGCGGCCCCGGGCCTCCAGCTCGGTCCACAGGGCTTCCAGTTCGGCCAGGTCGGCGGTGCTAAGCCGCACCACGTGGGTCAGCACGTAGTCGCGGCGCAGGTCGGCGCGCAGCATGCCCACCGCCGCGAATACCGCGGGCGCCGTGGGCACCAGCACGCGCGGCACCGCCAGCTCGCGCGCCAGCAGGCAGGCGTGCAGCGGCCCGCCGCCCCCGTAGGCGATCAGGGTGAAGTCCCGCGGGTCGAGCCCGCGCTCGGTCGTGACCGCGCGGACGGCGTTGGCCATGTTGGCTACAGCGATGCGCACGATGCCGCCGGCCGCCACCTCGGTGGCGAGGCCCAGGGGCTGCGCCACGCGCTCGGCGATGGCGGCGCGCGCGGCGGCAGCGTCCAGCGGCTGCTCCCCGCCGATGAAGCTCCCCGCATCGAGGCGGCCTAGCACCAGGTTGGCGTCGGTGACGGTGGGTTCCACGCCGCCACGGCCGTAGCACACCGGCCCCGGCTCGGCGCCGGCGCTCTCGGGCCCGACGTGGATCCCACCCGCCGCGTCCACCCGGGCGAGCGAGCCGCCCCCGGTGCCCACCTCGTGGATGTCGATAGCGGGGATCCGGACGGCCAGGCCCTCGTTGTAGCCGCCGATGAAGAAGTCGTCGGCCAGCCGCGCCATCCCACCCTCGATCACCGCCGCCTTGGCGGTCGTGCCGCCCATGTCGAAGCCGATGGCGTTGGGGATATCCAGAGCAGCGCACAGCGCCTCGGCGCCGGCCACGCCTGCCGCGGGGCCAGACTCCAGCATCTGGATGCACTGCCGTCGCGCGGTGTCCACGTCGCAGAGGCCGCCGTTCGACTGCATGAGCAGCAGCGGCCCACCGAAGCCGCGGGCGCGGACCGTCGCGTCGAGGTGGTCGAGGTAACGGCGCACGATCGGGCCGACGAAGGCGTTCGCCGCCGTGGTACTGGTGCGCTCGTACTCGCGGTATTCGCGCGACAGCTCGTGCGACAGGGTCACGAACAGGTCGGGCGCCACGCGCGCCAGCACGTCGCGCATCCGCAGCTCGTGCGCCGGGTTCCGGTAGGCGTGCAGGAACACTACGGCCACGCTCTCGATGCCCAGCTCGACCAGCCGGCGCGCCACAGCCTCGGCCTCGGCCTCGTCGAACGGCACGAGCACCTCGCCCTCGGCGTCGAGGCGCTCGGTGACCTCGAAGCGCAGGCTGCGCGGCACCAGCGGCACGTGCTTGCGGAAGAACAGGTTGAACGATTCCGGGCGATTGATGCGCCCGATCTCGTACACGTCGCGGAAGCCGCGCGTGGTGATGAGCGCGGTCCGCGCGCCGCGCCGTTGGAGGATAGCGTTGACCACGACCGTGGAGCCGTGGAGCAGCAGGTTGGCGCTGGCGAGATCGGCGCCGGCCTCGGCGATCGCGCGCAGGATGCCCTCGACGAGATCGCGGGGGGTGCTCGACCACTTCCCCAGGGCAAGCCGACCCGTGGCCTCGTCGAACGCCGCGACGTCGGTGAACGTGCCGCCGATATCGACGGCCAGGCGCAGGGCACGCGGCTGCGGGTGGGAGGCGCCTGCGGCCATGCTCATGCGGTGATCCTCTGTAGTGACCAGGATAGGTGCGCTCGGCAGGTAGCTGCAGGATACCTAGCGCCGGCCGCCACTGTCCAATCGGAACAGTCGAATCGAACGATCCGGCAGCACCGATCAGATCCTTGCAGCCGTAGGCCGCCACAGGGTAGCACGTAGCGTAACAGCCCGGGAGGAGGATGACGCGTGGCAGCGAGGCGTCGGCGCGCGCGCCCGGCGAGCGTGGACGACCGCCTGGGGCGGGCCGAGCCGCCGGCCATCCGGCCCTCCGATGTGGCGCTGAACCCCGTGCGCCTGCTGGTGTTCTGCACGGTGGTGGAGCGGGGCAGCTTTCGCCGCGCGGCGGACGAGCTGTGCCTCGCCCAGCCGACGGTCAGCGGCCACATCCACGTGCTCGAGGAGCTGTTCGGCGCGCCGCTGTTCGACCGCCGGCGCCGCGGCGCCCAGCTCACAGAGGCCGGGCGGGCCGTCTACGACTTCGCCGTGAGCGTTCGCCGCGAGCTAACGGCGCTGCGGGCGCACCTGAGCGACTTGGCCGACGGGCAGGCCGGGTCGGTGGCCCTGGCCGCCGCGCCGGTCCCAGCCACCTATATCCTGCCGGAGCTGCTCGCGCGCTTCCACCAGCAGCGGCCGGGGGCGCGGGTGCAGCTCCGGCTGCTCAATCCCGACGCCATCGGCGAAGAGGTGCAGCGCGGCCACGTCGACTTCGGCATCATCAGCGAGGCCACACCCGCCGAGGCGCTGGAGTGTGAGCCGCTGTGGGTCGAGCCGATCGTGCTGGTGGCGCGCGCCGATCACCCGCTGACGCAGCGCCAGCTAGTCACGCCGGCCGACCTGGCCGCCGAACCGTTCATCATCGGCTCGGTCCGCAACCTGGGCGACCGCGCGCTCGACCGGGCGCTCGCGGCAGCGGGGCTCCCGCCGCGTCGCGTGGTGCTAGAGGTGGGCAACCACGAGGGGATCAAGCAGGCGGTGCTGCACGGCGTGGGGTTGGCGGTGCTGTTCCGGCGCGTGGTGACCGCCGAGCTGGCTGCGGGGCACCTCGTCGCGCTGCCGTTCGCCAGCTTGCCCATGGCCGAGCAGTTCCTGATGGTCTACCGCCGTACCCACCGCTTCACGCCCCTGGCCGCCAGCTTGATGGCATTCATCCGCAGCGAGGCGCGGGGTGTCGCCGCACGCGGCGGCGAGGCGTTCGCCCCCCTTGCGGCAGGGCCGCGCTACTCCAGCACCGCCACCGCGCAGCCCGTCAGCCAGGACTGGACCGGCTCGTAGACCAGCACGCGGCCCTTGCGCTCCGGCAGGGCGCCGAGCACCGTCACCCACTGCCGGATCTCCCACGTGCCGAAGCCAGCGCGATCGAGCCGCTCGTCGGGGATAGCCGCGATCGCCTCGCCGTCGCCGCGCTCCAGTAGCCGCAGGAACTCCTGGTCGAACGCCGTGTCGATATAGCCCCCCTCCGGCGCGCCGGGGCTGTGCGATAGCCCGCCCGTGCCAATCAGTGCTACCCGCCCGGGCCAGGCATCGATCGCCTGACGCACGAGCTGGCCGAGCCGGTAGCAGCGCGGCAGGCGCGGCAGCGGCGGGACCAGGCAGTTCTGTAGCAGCGGCACGATGGGGATGTCGTTCTCCGGGCGCAGGAGATGCAGCGGCAGCGACGTGGCGTGGTCCAGCAGCAGGTGCTCGGCGAACGCGGGCTCGACGCCACCGTCGAACGCCGTCTCCAGCATGGCCCGCCCGAGCGCCGGCTCGCCTGGCACCTCGGTCTGTGGGATGCCCAGGTAGTCCTCGACGGGGCCCCGGTAGCCGGTGCCCACCCCGATGCAGAACGCGGGGAAGTTGTCGACGAAGAAGTTCACGAAGTGCTCGCAGCTCACCGCCACGATGGCATCCGGCCGCGCGGCAGCCAGCACGGCACGCGCCTCGGCGAAGCCGCGGTACACCGCCTCGCGCTGGGCCTCCGGGGCGGGAAAGGCCGCGATCCCCGGCGCGTGGCTGCACAGGATCGCCGCGACCACCTCACCCATGGCGCCCGCTCTCCCCAATCAGCACGCCGGCCGCCGCACCGCTGCGCGCGCTGACAAGCCGCCGCTCGCCGGCCAGCGGCCGGAGGTGCCGGTACACTTCCGGCATCGGGATCTGCCGTGCGCGGGCATAGTGGAGCATCAGCAGCGGGTGCACGCCCATCCGCCACAGCGCGGGCACATCGCCGGCGAGCAGCGCGGCGCGCTCCGCGTCGTCTAGCGCGTACTCGCCCAGCAGCGCGTCCGGCGCGGTCCGGAATCGCTCGACCGCCACGGGGTCGACGTTGAGGCGGTGGATCAGTCGCTGAACCTCGTACAAGCTCATCGTCCCCTCCCGCTCAGCGCCAGAGGTGCTGGGAGGCGAGCCGCGCCCCCTCCGCCAGCGCCCGGAACTTCGCCCACACCACCGTCGGGTGCACCTCCGGCTGATACGTCGCCTGCGACGAGAACCCGCAATCCGCTCCCGCCAGCACCCGCTCGCGCCCCACCCGCTCCGCAAACCGCACGAGCCGCTCCGCGATCAGCTCCGGGTGCTCCACGATGTTGCTGCAATGGGTGATCACCCCCGGGATCAGCAGCTTGCCCTCCGGCAGTCGCACCCGCTCCCACAGATGGTACTCGTGCTCGTGCCGCGCGTTCGCCGCCTCGAACGAGTACGCCTGGGCGTT
>JADGHJ010000215.1 GCA_019686175.1 Chloroflexota bacterium
ATACTTTCCTGAATCGATGTTCGAGTCAGGGAAGTATAGCCGCGACTTGGCGCGCGCGCAACCGGGAGCGTCGTCGTGCTCACCGCCGTCGCGCGCCGCCGGCCAGGCACTCTGCGACGGGTGAGTTGACACTCACCCGGTCGGTCGATATCGTCTGGAGGGGCGGGATTAGGGAGAGACGATGTTCGTAGCGATCAATCGGTTGCAGGTGCCGGCGGAATACGCGACGCACCTGGAGGGCGCCTTCGGCCGTAGCGCGGGCATGGCCGGCGTGCCAGGGTTCATCAGCTTCCAGCTCCTGCGCCATACGTCGGAGGACGAGTTCCTGGTCGTCACCACCTGGCAGGACGAGGCGAGCTTCGAGGCCTGGCGGGCGAGCGACGCCTTCCAGCGCGCGCACGCCGAAACCAACCCGAACAGCCCGGTGCGCTCGCGACTGGACACCTACCGCGTGGTACTCGCCCAGCTGGCGACTTAACGGTCGAGTGGGTGGCCGAGCAGGCGGCGGTGCTCGATCAGCGTGCAGCGGTCCTGCACTACCTGGATGCCAGCGGCGGCCAGGGTGCGTGCCGCGTCGTCGTGGCGGATGCCGAGCTGGAACCACACCACGCGCGGCCGCGCGGCCAGCAGGTCGTCGAGGTGCGGCGGGATGTCCTGCGGCCGGCGGAACACGTCGACCAGGTCCACGCCGCCCGGGATGTCCTGCACGCGCCGGTAGACGGGCCGCCCGAGGATCCGCGCGACCTCCGGGTAGTAGACCGGCACCGGTACCACGTCGTACCCCTGGGCGATCAGATAGCGCGGCACCTCGATGGCCGGCTGGCCGGCCTGCGCCTCGGTCTTGATGCCCAGGACGGCGATGCGGCGGCACGTGCGCAGGATCTCACGGATCGTCGCGTCGTCGTCCACCAGGTTGCGCGCCCACTCGTTCCCCATGCTCTCTCCTGGCCCAGACCGACAGCCGTTTGCGCCTCTTGGTCCGGCGTCGTGACGGACGCGCCAGCCCGCGCGCTCGCCGGCCGCCGTCCACGGGGGCGGTTCGCCCAATGGTAGCGTAGTGCATTTCGCCTCACGAGGTCGCCGCGGGGGCGAGGTCGAGCAGCACGAGCGACGCGCCGCTGGCCACCGTCTCGCCGACAGCGGCCCGTACCTCGCGCACGCGCCCCGCGGCGGGTGCGGTGAGCGTCTGCTCCAACTTCATCGCCTCGATGGCTACGAGCGGCTGGCCGGCGTGCACCGCGTCGCCCGACCGCACGTACACGGCCACCACCACCCCGGCCGTCGGCGCCCGCACCGCGCCCTCATCATCGTCCCCCGTTCGCTCAGCGGCAGGGAGTGTCGGGCGCTCCGCGGCCGGAACGGAGCCGGGCGCGGGGAGAAGGGCTGCGAGGGGCCGCGGCGCCGGCGGTGTCGGACGGACGAGCGGCCAACGCGCGGCGCCTAGCTGCACGTCGAGAGTGGTCCGCTCGCTGATCTGCACCGTGGCGGCGAGGGGCTGGTCATCGAGGCGCAGGTGGAGGCGACCCGCCGCGACGTGTGCTTCCAAATGGCGCCAGGGACCGTCACCGACGCGCACGCGCCAGGCGCCCGGCGCCACGGGCTCCGCCCGGACTTCCCAGAGGACGCCGCCGGCCTGATAGCGGAGGGTGCGGGGCCAGGCCGCGCCGCGCCACGGGCCGGCCGCCGTCCAGGGATCGGAGGGTGCGGCGCCCGGCCAGCCGACCAGGTCGGCGGCCACGGCGGCCAGCAGCGCCTCCTCGGGCGGCGGGGCCTCGGCCAGCAGGCCGGGGTGCAGCGCCAGGAAATCGGTGCGGAGCCGGGCGGCTCGGAAATCAGGATCGCACACCACGGCGTGCAGCAGTGCCAGGTTGGTCGTCACGCCGTGCACCACCGTGTGCTCCAGGGCCCAGGCCAGCCGCGCCAGAGCCGTCGAGCGATCGGGCGCGTGAGCGATCAGCTTGGCCAGCAGGGTGTCGTAGTACGGCGTCACCGCGTCGCCCGCGCGCACCCCGCGGTCGCAGCGCAGGCCCGGCCCATGGGGCAGCTCGAAGCGCCGTAGCTGGCCCGTCGTGGGCTGGAAGGCGCGCGCGGGGTCCTCGGCGTACAGGCGCGCCTCGATGGCGTGACCGCGTGGGGCGACGTCGGCGGGCTGGATGGCGAGCGGCTCGCCGGCGGCCAGGCGCAGCTGCCAGTGCACCAGATCGAGGCCGTGGACCAGCTCGCTCACCGGGTGCTCGACCTGGAGCCGCGCGTTGACCTCCAGGAAGTAGTAGCGGCCGGCCGCGTCGCGCAGGAACTCCACCGTGCCAGCGCCGACATAGCCGGCGGCGCGGGCCAGCCGGGTGGCCCAGCGGCCGAGCTGGCGGCGCTCGGCGGCGCTGAGCTCCGGCGCCGGAGCCTCCTCCAGGAGCTTCTGGTGCCGGCGCTGCACGCTGCAGTCGCGCTCGCCAATGGCCAGCGCGGTGCCGTGGCGGTCGACCAGGAACTGCACCTCCACGTGGCGCGCGGGGGTCACGTCGCGCTCCAGCAGCACGCGCGCGTCGCCGAAGGCGGCCTGCGCCTCGCGCCGGGCCTGGGCCAGCGCCACGGGAAAGCTCAGTGCGTCCGCCACCCGTCGCATGCCGCGGCCGCCGCCGCCCGCCACGGCCTTGATCAGCAACGGGTAGCCGAGCGCGGCGGCGCGGCGCGCGAGTTGGCCGGGCGTCTGGCCGGCGCCCTGGTAGCCTGGCACGACGGGCAAGCCGACGTGGCGCGCCAGGCGCTTGGCCGCCGCCTTGTCCCCCAGTAGACGCAGCGCGGCGGGCGGCGGGCCGACGAACACGAGCCCGGCGACTTCGCAGGCGGCGGCGAAGTCGGCGTTCTCGGCGAGGAAGCCGTAGCCGGGATGCACTGCCTCGGCTCCAGCCCGGCGGGCGACTTCCAGCAGGCGCTCGATGTGCAGATAGCTCTCGGCGGCCGGCGCGGGCCCCAGATAATACGCCTCGTCGGCCATCGCGACGTGCAGGGCGTCGCGGTCGGCGTCGGAGTACACGGCGATGCTGTGCAGGCCCAGCTCGCGACAGGCCTGGGCAATGCGCACGGCGATCTCGCCGCGGTTGGCGATCAGCACTTTGCGAAACACGGTAGGCCTCGGGCAACGCGTTCGGCCCATCGTGCCGCGTGACAGAGGCCCGACGCAAGTCGCCTACCCGGCGCAGCGTTCGTAGTGGATGGACCTGTCGCCACTGTGCATGACGACGGCTCCGCCAGTCTGCCAGCGCGGTAGGCGCCGGCGCCTACTCGCCTGGACCGAGGAGGAGGATGGCCTGGTCGAGCATGAAGTAGGGCGGCGCGTTGAAGTTGTTGACCGGTGCCAGGTTGCGGAAGGTCAGCGTGTTCTCCCCAGGGCGCAGCACGCCTGCCGGCACGGGGATGCGCGCCTCGCCCCAGTTGGCGACCGGGCCGCGCCAGTCGTCTTTCGGGAGCGGGTTGCCGCCGCGGTAGATGACCCGGTCGTTGAGCCGGATCTCGATCGGCGTCGGCGGGCCGTTCTCCGAGTCCAGGCCGAGCAGGACCAGGGTGGCGGCGCCCGGGCGACCGGGGAGCTGGAAGCGACCGGTCATCTCGCCGTAGGGGCTGAGCGCGCCGTACAGCCAGCGCGCCGTGCGCCCGCGATAGTTGCGCGGCGCGCTGAATCCGCCATCGAACTGGTCGTCATCGAGCACAATCTGTCTCGGCGCGCTGGCGGCGACCAGCGCGGCGCTGGCCGGCGGGGTCGGCTCTGGCGGCGCGGGTGACGGGAGCGGCGTCGCGGTGGACGCCCGCGTGGCGGTGGGCGGCAGCGCGGTGGCCGTCGGCGGGACGGCGGTAGCTGTGGGCGCGGCGGGCGGCGCCGTGGCCGGCGCTGTGGCACTAGGGGCGGGCTCGCCCTCCGGTGCCTGGTCGGACTCGGCTGGCTCGGGCGTAGGGATCGCTATCGCCGTCAAGGCGGGCGGGGGCTCGCGCGAGCCACGTGCCGCCAGCAATCCCCGTCCGTTGACCAGGGCGCCGCTAAGGAGCACGGCGACCGCTACTGCGGCGACGACCGCCAGCAGGAGCGGCAGGATCGTGCGGTCGCGAGCGGTCCGCGCGCCGCGGGCCCCTCGCTGGCCTGCGGCCGGCACGTCTGCGGGGCGCTCGGCGGCGCGGGCGGGCAGTGGTAGCCCGGTGGCCCACCAGGGTGCGTGCCCACTACCCGCTGGTGGGGCGTCGGGCGTCTGGGCCGCGTCGGCGGGTGGCTCGGGACTGGCCTGGCTGCCCTCCGATGGTGTGCTGTCTCGTCCAGAGCGGAGATCGAGCCGCGCGGTGTGCGCCAGCGGCGCTGCATCGTCCGGCGGCACGGGGGCGAGCGCATCGCTGTCACCGGGCGTCTCGGGGCTGGCCACGACTTCGCGCGGTGGGTGCTCCGCAGGATGGTCAGGCGCTCCGATAGGGCCTGGCCGGTCGGCGGCGGGCGCCGATGCGGGCGGGCCCGCGCGGAGCGCCCGCTCCTGCGCGCGCAGCGCGGCCGCCAGCGCATTGCCGTCGGCGAAGCGATCGGGCGGCGCCTTGGCCAGGGCGCGCGCCACGATCGCGCTCACCGCCGGCGGGACCCGCGGGTTCCAGGTCTCGACCGGCGGTGGCTCGCGCGTGATGTGCTGCATCACGACGGGCACGAAGCCGTCGCCCTGGAACGGCCGGCGTCCCGTGAGCATCTCGAACAGGACGACGCCCAGCGCGTAGACATCGGTGGCCGGGGTGATCGCCTCGCCGGTGGCCTGCTCGGGGGCGAGGTAGTGCGGCGTGCCGACCAACGCTCGCGACGCCGTGAGCGCGGGCACATCGAGCAGGCGCGCGATGCCGAAGTCGGTCACGTGGGCCCGGCCACGCTCGTCCAGGAGGATGTTGGCCGGCTTGACGTCGCGATGCACGACGCCCCGGGCGTGCGCGGCGCCCAGCGCCTCGGCCACCTCGGCCGCGATGCGCAGCGCCTCCTCCGTCGGCAGGGGCGCCGCCGCACGCAGCCGGGCACGCAGGTCCCGCCCCGCGATGTACTGGAGCACTAGGAAGTAGGTGCCCGCGTACTCGCCGTAATCGTAGACGGCGACGATCCCGGGGTGTTCGAGCCGTGCTGCGCTGCGCGCCTCGCGCTCGAAGCGGGCGACGAACGTGGGGTCGGCGCGCAGCTCCGGGCGGAGGAACTTCACCGCCACCCGGCGGCCGAGCCGGCGGTCCTCCGCCCGGTAGACCGTTGCGTCGGCGCCCTCGCCGAGCAGCGACTCGATCGCGTAGCGGTCGTGGACGACGTGGCCTAAGAAATCCACTCGGCCCTGCCTCGTGGGGGCTGCGCTCCGTCGAGTAGCCGGTGCAAGAAGCGGGCCGCTCTCTTCAGCCCAGAGCACGGATCACAGGCAGCAGCAGGCCCCGGGTCGCCCTCACTCCCCACGGCATGCCATGCGGCTAGCCTCGTGGGGAGTGAGGGGCATACCGTCCGGCCCGTGGCCGCTGCCTCAGCCCCACGGGCCCAGGAACGGCTCGCCCTGGTAGGTGTCGGACAGCGGCTCCAGGGCCTCCGGCCACTCTCCAGGCGTCACGTGGCGTCGCAAGTGCGCCGGCCGTGGTCGGCCGTCCCAGCCGATCTGCTCCATGTAGTAGTAGAGCTGGAGGCAGTGGCCATCCGGGTCGAGCACGTGCGCCGCGTAGTCGATGCCCGGGTACAACTCGGGCGGGATCGTGTCGAGCACGCGCACGCCATGCTCCCGCAGGAAGCGCACGGCGTCGCGGAGCTGCTGGTAGCTGCCGAGCTGCAGGCCGAACGACATGGTGGTGGTATGTGGGCTCAGCCCCAACTCCTCCCGCAGCGCGATGGGGAACAGGCCGAGTGAATGGTGCTCGGTGTTGTTGCGCATGAACACACAGCGGTGCCCACGCCAGGTGACCTCCTCGGTGAACAGGAAACCGAGCGTGTCGCGGTACCAGTCCTGCGCGCGCTGGACATCCTGGACGAACAGGTTCACCGGCCCCTGCCGCACGATCTTGAACGGCCGCGGCAGCAGGATGCCGTCCACGTCGTAGGTGGCGGGCAGCCGCTCGACGTAGCGGTAGCCACTGTGCAGGTCGATGCCCCGCGCGAGCGCCTCCTGCACCTCCGCCTCCTCGGACATCTGGGGCAGCGGCGGCGGCTCGCGGAAGCCGCGGTCGTACATGGCGCGCGGCTTGCTGTAGCCGTCCCAACCGATCTGCTCGATCCCATAGTACAGCTCGTTGGTGTGGCCATCGGGGTCGTAGACGTAGGTGTGCCAGTTCGAGCCGGGCATGTCGCGCCCGGAGCGCTGGATCTCGACCCCACGCTCGCCGAACCAACGAATCGCGCGCCCGATCTCCCCGAGGCTGCCCACCTGCCAGGTGATCTGGTTCACCGTCACACCCGGGGCGAAGCGACGGTGGGCATCCAGCGCCTCGCGCACGCGCTTGTTGAACAGCACGAACGCGTGGTGGTCGGTGCCGTAGCGCAGGAAGTAGCCACGCGGATCGCCCAGCCCGGCGAGCTGCTCCGGACTCTGCGCGCGCTCCGAGAAGTCGATGGTGTCGGAGATGCGGTAGCCCAGCAGGTCGGTGTAGAACCGGACGCACTCGTCCATGTTCACCACGTTGAAGCCGAAGTGGCCGAGGCGCCGGATCTTGAAGGGCTGCTGCAGCCAGACCCCCCCGACGTTGAACCGGGTCTGCGGAGCGGTCGCGGTCATCGCCGTCCTCCCTGGCGCCCACTGCCTCCGGGGGCGCCGCGCTCGTCCGTGTGTCGCCCAGCAAAAATACGCTCACATCATACACTGCGGGGGGCGGCCCTCGGTCGCCTTTCCGGCGCGCGTCGTGGGCTACATGCGGAACACCCCGAAGCGGGGCGGGGCGAGCGGCGCGCGGGTGGCGGCGGCCAGGCCCAGCGCGAGCACCTGGCGCGTGTCGAGCGGGTCGATCAGCCCATCGTCCCACAGCCGGGCCGTGCTGTAGTAGGGGTTGCTCTCGCGCTCGTACTTGGCGAGGATCGGCGCGCGCAGGGCCGCCTCGGCCTCGGGGCTAAGCGACTCGCCCCGGGCGGCGAGCTGCTCGCGGCGCACGGTGACCAGCACGTCGGCGGCCTGCTCGCCGCCCATGACCGCGATGCGCGCGCTGGGCCAGACCCAGAGCTGGCGCGGGGCGTAGGCCCGGCCACACATGCCGTAGTTGCCCGCACCATAGCTGCCGCCGATGATCACTGTGAACTTGGGCACCTGAGCGTTGGCCACCGCCATGACCAGCTTGGCGCCGTCGCGCGCCAGACCGCGGTTCTCCGTCTCGCGTCCCACCATGAACCC
>JADGHJ010000216.1 GCA_019686175.1 Chloroflexota bacterium
CCCTCGGTGCCCCTCAGCGTGGCAGCGCCCGTGCCTCGTCTGTAGAGGGCTTACCCCTAGCCTGACTAGGGGCTAACCCCCGGCCAGCACAGGGGAGCACCCCTATGCACGCTCGCACGGCATGAATATGGTGCAGGACCCAGGGCGCCGCCTTGTATCCCGGCGACGTACTCCCTGCATCGGGCTGGCGCGGCACGCTCCCGCCGAAAGGAGACTCCCATGGCGAGCATGGCATTGGCCTTCCCTATCCTGCCTGGCAAGACCGAGGCGGCGCGGCAGTTCGCCCGCGCGTGCATGGGCGCGCGCCGCGCCGAGCTAGCCGCCTCCTACCGCGAGCACGGCATAACGCGCGAGGAGTGGTTCCTGCAAGAGGGGCCAACGGCTGCCCAGGTGATCGTCTATTTCGAGGCCGATGACCCCGCGCATAGCCTCCGCATGTGGGCTGCCTCGCAGGCGCCGTTCGATCGGTGGTTCAAGGCGCAGGCGCGGGATTGCACCGGCATCGACTTCGATCAACCGCTCGGCGCCCTGCCCGAGCCGGTCCTCGCCTGGCCGTGATTCCGGCGCGCTCAGACAGTCGCCAGCCGCGCCGGCAGCCGCGCTAGCCGCTCGCAGGCGGCGCGCAGCGTCTCGATGCGTTTGGGGAAGGCGAAGCGCACTTGCGTGCGCCCGCGCGCCCGGTCGGCGTAGAACGACGAGCCGGGCACGGCGGCCACGCCCACCTGCTTGATCATCTGGCGCACGAACGCCACGTCGTCCGTGCCGCCGAGCGGCGTGATGTCGGTCATGATGTAGTAGGCGCCCGCCGGCGGGTACACGTGGAACCCGGCCGCTTGGAGGCCCGCGAGCAGCACCGCGCGCCGCTCGGCGTAGCCCGCGAGTAAGTCGGCGTAGTACTCCGGCCCGAAGCGCAGCGCGACCGCCGCACCCTCCTGGAGCGGCGCCGCGGCCCCGACCGTGAGGAAGTCGTGCACGCGCCGGATGGGCACCGTCAGCCGCGCGGGCGCCAACAGGTAGCCCAGCCGCCAGCCGGTGACGCTGTACGTCTTGCTCAGGCCGCTGATGGTGATCGTGCGCTCCCACATCCCGGGCAAGGTGGCGATGCGTACGTGCTCGCCCTCGTAGACGAGGTGCTCATAGATCTCGTCGGTAATGGCCACCGCGTTCCAGCGCTGGCATAGCGCGGCGATCTGCTCCAGCTCCGCGCGGGTGAACACCTTGCCCGTCGGGTTGTGCGGCGTGTTGATGATGATGGCCCGCGTGCGCGGGCCGAAGGCCGCCGCCAGCGCGTCGGGGTCGAACCGCCAGTCCGGCGGCTCTAGCGCCACATAGCGTGGGCGCGCGCCGGAGAGCACGGTGTCGGGGCCGTAGTTCTCGTAGAACGGCTCGAACACCACCACCTCGTCGCCCGGGTCGACCACCGCCAGGATCGCCGCCAGCATCGCCTCGGTGGCCCCGCAGACCACGGTGATCTCCTGCTCCGGGTCGAGGTCGCGGCCCAGCAGCGGGCTGTACTTGGCGGCGATCGCCGCGCGCAGGGTGGGCGCCCCCCAGGTGATGGCGTACTGGTTGACGTCGGCCTGGATCGCGGCGCAGGCAGCGTCCTTGAGCGCCTGTGGCGCCGGGAAATCGGGGAAGCCCTGCGCCAGGTTGATGCCGCCCACGGCGTTGACCAGCCGGGTCATCAGGCGGATCACCGACTCCTCGAACTGCTGCGGCTTGGCGGCGATGCGCGGCTCCATGCTCTCTCCCTTTCCAGGGCGCGGCGAGCGCGTGGACGAACGGTCGCGTCACGATGATAGCCCGCCGCCGCGCGGCGCTCCAGCGGTACCCCCGACGTCCAGGCATCACAGGACTGCGACTTGCGGCATCGCCGCGCCGTGCGCCACCATCCGGATGAAGCGGCGAGCGCTGCCAGCCGCTGGTAGTCGAGGGGGCGTCGTGGTGTCTCGCCTCTCGCAGCCCCTTGCTCGGCCGAGCAGTGGTGCGGCCGCCGCGCCGGCCCTGCGCGTGCTCGGCGTCGACCCGGGCCTCGTGCGCACTGGCTGGGCGCTGGCGACCACCGAGGGCGGCAGCTTGCGCCTCGTCGACGCCGGGCTGATCGCGCCCGACCCCACGGCGCCGCTCGAGGCGCGGCTCGCCCAGGGCTTCGCCGCGTTCGCCGGCGTCCTCGGGGCGCTGCGACCGGACCTGGTGGTGCTCGAGGATATCTACACCGCGCCGGGCCACCCGAAGTCGGCGCTGCTGATGGCGCACATGCGCGGCGTGCTGTGCCTGGCCGTGCACCAGCACGGCGTGCCGCTGCGCTCGCTCACGGCCAGCACGGTCAAGCAGCGACTCACGGGGAACGGCCGCGCCTCGAAGGAGCAGGTACAGCGGATGGTGTTCCAGCTGTGCCAGCTACCGCCCCAGCGCGTGCGCGCCGATATGACCGATGCGCTGGCGCTGGCCATCGCCGGGCTCAGCCAGGAGCGGCCGCTGTTCGGCCGCTGAGGGGCACAGGAGGAGCGATGCCGTTCGCAATCGCCGACGATGGCGTCCGGCTGTACTACGAGGAGACGGGCAGCGGCTTTCCGCTGCTGTTCATCCACGAGTTCGCCGGCGACTGTCGGAGCTGGGAGCCGCAGGTCCGCTACTTCAGCCGTCGGTACCGCTGCATCACCTACAACGCGCGCGGCTACCCGCCCTCCGACGTGCCCACCGACCCCGCCGCCTACTCGCAGCAGCGCGCGGTGGACGACGCCCTCGCCGTGCTCGACCACCTCGGTATCGCCCAGGCGCACGTGGTGGGGCTGTCGATGGGCGGCTTCTGCGCCCTGCACCTCGGCCTCCAGCAGCCGGCGCGCACGCGGTCGCTGGTCGTCGCCGGCGCGGGCTACGGCGCCCAGCCCGAGCGCCGCGAGGCGTTCCGCCGCGAGTCGGAGCTGATCGCCCGCGCCTTCGAGACCGAGGGCGCCGCGCCCGTGGCCGCGCGCTATGCTGTCGGCCCGGCGCGCGTCCAGCTCCAGAACAAGGACCCGCGCGGCTGGGCCGAGTTCGCGCGCCAGCTGGCCGAGCACGACGCCCGCGGCGCGGCCCTGACCATGCGTGGCGTGCAGCGCGAGCGACCCTCGCTGTACGACCTCACCGCCCAGCTCCGCCAGCTCCAGGTGCCCACGCTCCTCGTCGTCGGCGACGAAGACGAGGGCTGCCTGGAGCCCGCGCTGATGCTCAAGCGCACGATCCCCACCGCTGCACTGGCCGTGCTCCCCCGCACCGGCCATACCTGCAACCTGGAGGAGCCGGCGCTGTTCAACCAGCTCATCGCCGACTTCCTGGCCACCGTCGACGCGGGCCGCTGGGCGCCGCGCGACCCGCGCTCGTTGGCCCGCAGCACCACCGGCATGGCCGACGACGCCTAGCGCTGGTCGGCGCTCGGCAAGCGCTCCAGGTCCTCGTCGAGCCCGGCGACGATCAGCTCGTCGCCCCTTTGGAGCACTTCCGAGGGATGGGGGTTGAGGGTGACCACGCCCTGGCGGTGCAGGGCCATGGCGGTTACCCCGCAGGTGCGCCGCAGGTCGATCTGGGCCAGCGCCTTGCCGGCCCACTCCGCTGGAACCCGCATCCGGGCGAAGCCGTAGCCCGGCGCCACGTCGAGATAGTCGCGCACCCCCGGCGCGTTGAAGCTGTGCGCCACACGCAGCCCGGTCTCCAGCTCCGGATACACCACGCGGGTGGCCCCCACCTGCTCCAAGATCGAGCCGTGCAGGTCGTTGGCCGCCTTGGCCACGATCCGCTTCACCCCGAGGCGTTTGAGCAGCACGGTGGTCAGGATGCTGGCCTCCAGGTTACTCGAGATGGCCACGATCGCTGCATCGTACTCCCCCAGCCCCAGGTCGCGCAGCGCCTCGCCGCTGGTGGCGTCGGTCTGCACCACGTGCGTGACTTCCTCGGCCAGCGCGGCCACGAGCTTCTCGTCGCGGTCGATGCCGAGCACGGTGTGGCCCAGCCGCGTCAACTCGCGGGCCACCGCCGTGCCGAACCGCCCCAGCCCGATAACGACCACATGTTGTTTCCGCGCCACCGTGCCTGCCTCCACCCACTAGCCGATGCGCACCGCGCCCTCCGGCCAGCGGTATCGGAGCGGTCGCTCGCGGGCCACCAGGGCGAGCGCCACCGTGAGGGGGCCCAGGCGTCCCACGAACATCGTAAAGATCAACAAGAGCTGGGCCACGGGCGATAGCTCGGGTGTGATCCCCGTGGACAGCCCCACCGTGCCAAAGGCCGATACCGTCTCGAACAGCAGCGGCAGGTAGCTGTGGCCGTCCAGCGCGCTGAGCAGAAACGAGACACTCGCTACCAGCACGATCGCCAGGAACAGCGTGGTCAGCGCGCGATACACGTGGGCCGTGCGCACGCGCCGCTCGAACGCCTGCACCTCGTCCAGCCCGCGTAGCGTGGCGAGCGCGGCCAGCACCAGTAGGCTAAAGGTCTGCACCTTGATGCCGCCCGCCGTCGAGCCGGCCGCCCCGCCGATGAACATGAGCGCGATCGTCAGCAGCAGGCCCTCGTCCGTCATCTGACCGACATCGAGCGAGTTGAATCCTGCCGTGCGCGGCGTCACGCTGTGGAACACGACGTTGAGCAGGCGCGCGCCCGGCTCGAGCGCTCCCAGCGTGCGCGGGTTGCGCCCCTCGGTGACCAGCAGGCCCAGCGCGCCCACGACCAGCAGCGTGGCCGTGGTGATCAGCACTAGCTTGCTATCGAGCGCCAGGCGCTGGAACTGGCGGTGCCGCACCAGGTCCTCGATCACGGTGTACGAAATGCCGCCCAGCACGATCAGCGCCGCGATGGGCAGCAGCACGAGCGGATCGTGCTGGTACGCCGTGAGACTGCGAAACCCGCCCAGGACATCGAACCCCGCGTTGTTGAACGCCGCTACGGCGTGGAATACCCCCCACCAGAGCGCACGGCCGGGGTCGACCTCGCCCAGGAACCGCGCGGTCAGCACCGCCGCGCCCGCGACCTCGGCCAGGAACGTGAAGGCGAGGATGCGGCGCACCAGCAGGGGGAGCTCGCCCAGCGCACCCCCGCCCAGCGCCTCGCGCAGCAGCAGCCGCTGCCGCAGGCTCAGGCGCTGGCCGAGCAGTAGCCACAGCAGCGTGGAGCTGGTCATGAAGCCGAGGCCGCCGAGCTGGATCAGCACCAGGATGGTCGCCTGGCCCATCCCGCTCCAGTACGTCCCTGTGTCGACCAGCACCAGACCTGTGACGCACACCGCCGAGGTGGCCGTGAACAGCGCCGTGAGCGGCGAGACTGCCTCTCCCGCAGCGGTAGCAAGGGGCAGGCTCAGGGCCACCGTCCCGGCCAGGATCAGCGCCGCGAACCCTGCCACGAACAGCACGGCCGGGTTGGCGATCATGTGGCGAGGCCGTGGTCGTGGCACCGCGATCCGTTGGCTGAGCGCCTGACGCGGCAGCCGCAGGTAGCGCTCGCCCACGCGCCGGCCGGTGACGAACTCTCCACTCCGACGTACTGTCACGCGGCGCGATTCCGGTTCCCGCTCCACGCTGCTACCTCGTCGTGGCGCGCCCGCCCTACCAGCGCACGCGGTCGGCGACCGCGGCCACGTCGGTCACCACATCGACCACTGCCGGCCGGCCGGCCGCCAGGGCCGTGTCGAGCGCCGACTGGACCTCCGCGGGGTGCTCGACGCGGAGCCCTAGGCAGCCGAGTCGCTCGGCCACCCGCGCCAGATCGAAGTCCGCGAACATCCACATCTCCGCACCCCGCCCGGCGTGGTCGCCGCCGTACGCCGCGTTGATCGACCAGATCTCCTGATTCAGCGACCGGTTGTCGTTTACCACGATCACCACCGGCAGGTGGTAGCGGACCGCGGTCTCTAGCTCGGCCAGGTGGTAGTAGAAGCCGCCGTCGCCGGTGAAGCACACCACGGGCCGATCGGGCAGCGCACACTTCGCGCCTAGCGCCGCGGGCAGCGCCCAGCCGAGAGAGCCGGCCGCGCGCAGATAGCGCTGCGTGGGGTACTGGAGGTCCACCATCGTGCCCGTCCAGATGCCCGCGTGGCCCGTGTCGGAGACCAGCACCGCGTCGGGCGGCAGCCAGGCGCTCAGCTCCCAGCACAACCGCTCGGGCCGCATAGGATGCGCGTCGGACTGGCGCCGCGGCGCCTGCTCGGCGCGCCACTCGGCCACCACCTGCTCGGCGCGGCTCAGCCAGTCGGTGCGCGCGGGGCCCTCGTCCGCCTGCGCGAGCATCGCCTGCAGGGTCGCCTTCGGGTCGCCGCACAGGCCGAGCGGCGCGGCGTAGTTGCGGCCGATCTCCTCGGGCGCGATGTGCAGCTGGACCGTGCGCGTGCCCAGCGGCGGGCACTGCCAGTGCCCGGTCACCTGACTGGCGGTAGTGCTGCCGATGAAGAACACCAGGTCGGCCTCGCGCAGCAGCCGGTTGGCACACCAGCGGGCGTAGGTGCCGGCCACACCGATGGCCAGCGGGTGCGTGGCCGGGATAATCTCTTTGGCGTCGAGCGAGGTGGCCACGGGGATGCGCAGCCGCTCGGCCAGTGCCACTACCTCGGGGCCGGCGTCGGAGACGATCACACCCGCGTCGGCTACGATCACTGGCCGCTCGGCGCGGCGGAGCGCCTCCAGGGCCGCGCGGACCCGCTCGGGCTCGGCGACGGGCCGGAACGGCGGGTAGGTGGCGAACGTCTCCTCGATCACCCGCTCGAGATCGGCCTCCTCCTCAAGGACCTGGCCCATGTGGCCGCGCAGCTCCAGGTGTACCGGGCCGGGGATGCCCGAGACCGCCACTCGGAACGCCTGGCGCAGCAGGTCGGGCAGGCGGTCCACCCGGTCCACCCGCGCCTGCCACTTGGTGAGCGGGGCGAACAGCGCGCGGTCGTCGGCCTCCTGGTAGACGCCGCGGTGGCGGTGCTGCGGATCGGGGCCGCCCGTGAGGGCGATCACCGGCGAGCCGTACAGGAAGGCGTCCTTGAGCCCCGCCGCCAGGTTTGCCGCGCCGACCATCTGAGCCATCGCGATGCCCGGCCGCCGTCCGGCGCGGGCGTAGCCGTCGGCCATGTACGCGGCCGCCTTCTCCCCGTGCGTCATCACGCGCTTGATCTCCCAGCCCTCCATCGCGGCCAGCGCGGGGTACAGGATGGTCGGGACGAAGAAAACGGCGTGCAGGCCGTAGCCGCGGACCATCTCGGCGAAGCATTGCGAACCCGTCTGTCTGGGCATGATCTCACTCCCTGCCGTCGATACCACGGCGCGGTGTGGCGTGTAGAGCGGGGATGCCGGCGGGCGGCAGTATAGCACGGCCCCGGGTGGCTAGCG
>JADGHJ010000217.1 GCA_019686175.1 Chloroflexota bacterium
CTCGGCCCCCGCCACCGAGGTCCCCCCGTATTTCTGGACCAGGACGCTCATGCGCTCACCTCTGCGCCCCCCACACCGACCTCCGCGACCAAGCTGTGGCCGCCGACCGTCTCGCCTGCGGCGGCCGCTTCCAGGGCGCCAGCAACCCGCTGGGCATCGGCGGCGCTCTCTGCCAAGGCTAGCACGCTGGGTCCGGCGCCGCTGAGACAGGCGCCCAGTGCCCCCGCAGCCCGGGCCGCGGCGAGCAGCGTCGGCAGGGCAGGGAACAGCCGGGCGCGGGCTGGCTGGTGCAGGCGGTCGCGCGTGGCCTCCGCCAGCAGGCGATACTCGCCAGTGGCGAGCGCCGCCACCAGCAAGGCTGCCCGTCCTAGATTGTAAACCGCGTCGCCCAAGGGCACCGTGGCTGGGAGGGCACGCCGGGCCTCGGCGGTGGGCAGCGGGTGGTCGGGTACGAACAGCGCCGCGTAGAGCGGACGAGGCAGCGGCACCGCCACCTGCGACAGCCCGCCTTCGCCCTGCACGCAGACGCGCACCCCGCCCAGTAAAGCGGGCGTCACGTTGTCGGGGTGGCCCTCGAGCGCGACGGCCAGCGCCAGCAGCGCATTGCGGTCCAGCTGGTCGCCTGCGAGGCGGTTGCCGGCGAGTAGCCCCGCGACGATCGCCGCGCTGGAACTACCCAGCCCGCGCGCCAGCGGGATGCGGTTGTGGCAGACCAGTCGCACCGTCGGCGGAGTGGCACCGGCGCGCTCGACCGCCGCACACAGCGCGCGCCAGAGCAGGCTGCGTTCGTCCCGCGGCAGCGCGGCCGCGCCCTCCCCCTCGACAACCACCTCCAGGGCCGCCGCTGGCTCGACCCGCACCGTGTTGTACAGTCCCAGGGCGAGGCCCAGCGCGTCGAAGCCCGGGCCGAGGTTGGCGCTGGTGGCGGGAACGCGGACGGTGAATGATGCTACCGCCATCCCAGGGCGGCCTCCACCGCGGACGCCGTCGGCGGCACCTCGATCACGCTAGCGGCGACTTTCATGGCGCGGTCCGGGTCCTTCAGGCCGCTGCCTGTGAGCACGCACACGGCGATCTGGTCGCGCAGGTCGAGTCGCCCCTCGCGGACCAGCTTGCGCAAGCCCGCTACCGACGCCGCAGACGCCGGTTCGGCGAAGATGCCCTCGCCACTGGCCAGTAGGCAGTACGCCTCGAGGATCTCCTCGTCGGTCACGCAGTCGATCACCCCGCCCGACTCATCGCGTGCCTGCACGGCCGCCTGCCAGCTCGCGGGGTTGCCGATGCGGATCGCCGTGGCGATGGTGTCGGGGTAGCGGACCACCTCGCCGCGCACGATGGGCGCCGCGCCGGCCGCCTCGAAGCCGAGCATGCGCGGCAGGCGCGTGGCGCGCCCCAGGGCGTGGTACTCGCGGAAACCGCGCCAGTAGGCCGTGATGTTGCCCGCGTTGCCCACCGGGATGGCCAGCACGTGCGGGGCGTCGCCCAGCACGTCGCACACCTCGAACGCCGCGGTTTTCTGCCCCTCCAGTCGGTACGGGTTGATCGAGTTGACGATGGTCAAGGGGTGCCGCACCGCCAGTTCGCGCACGATGTCGAGCGCCTGGTCGAAGTTGCCGTCGACCACCACGACCCGCGCACCGTAGATCATCGCCTGGGCGAGCTTGCCCAGCGCTACATAGCTGGCGGGTACCAGCACCACGGCCTCGAGGTTGGCACGAGCGGCGTACGCCGCGGCAGCGGCCGAGGTGTTGCCCGTGGAGGCGCACAGCACGGCCCGACTGCCCTCCTCGAGCGCCTTGGCGATCGCCAGCACCATGCCGCGGTCCTTGAACGAGCCGGTGGGGTTGCACCCCTCGAGCTTGAAGTACAGGGCGGCACAGCCTAGCTCGCGCGCGATGCGGGTGGAGGGCACGAGCGGCGTATCACCCTCGCCCAGGGAGATCAGCGGCGTGGCCTCGGTGATCGGCAGATACGCGCCGTACCGCCGCAGGATGCCGGCGTGCGCACTCACCTAGCTCTCCACTCGAATGACGCTGCCCACCTGCGCGACGACCGGCAGCGCGGCGATCTCGCGGACGGCCTGCTGGACGGCCGACTCGCGCGCCCGGTGGGTCATCAGCACGATCTCGGCATGAGCTACCTCGCCGGCGCCCGCGACCTCGACCGTCTCCTTCTGGATCACGCTGGCCAGCGAGATCTCGTGGTCGCCGAGCACCTTGGTGATCTGCGCGATCACCCCCGGCCGATCGACCACTACCAGCCGCAGGTAGTAGCGCGTCCAGACCTCGCTGATCGGCAGCAGCCGGCGCGCCGTGTCCAGCGCTGGCAGCACCGGCGCGCGCCCGCCCCCGGCCTGGAGTCGCTGGGCCAGGTCGATCACGTCGGCGACGACCGCGCTCGCCGTCGGCCCCGCGCCCGCGCCCCGGCCGTAGAAGAGGATCCGGCCCACCAGGTCGCCCTCCACGCTGACCGCGTTGTACACGCCATCGACCGAGGCCAGCATGTCGGTGCTGGCCAGGAACGCCGGGTGCACGCGTAGCTCGATGCCCCGCGTGGTCTGGCGCGCGATGGCGAGCAGCTTGATGGCGTAGCCCAGCTCGTGGGCATAGCGGAAATCGGCTGCAGCAAGCCGGGTGATCCCCTCGACGTACACGTCTTCCGGCCGCACGCGCGCGTGGAAGGCGAGGGTGGCCAGGATGGTCAGCTTGTAGGCCGCGTCGATACCCTCGACGTCGTTGCGCGGGTCGGGCTCGGCGTAGCCAAGGGCCTGAGCGTCCCGCAGCGCCTCGCTGTAGCCCACCCCTCCGCGCGCCATCTGGGTCAGGATGTAGTTGGTGGTGCCGTTGATGATGGCCGTGACCTCCTGGATGTCGTTGGCCAGGAGATCGAGCCGGAAGGGCCCGATGACGGGAATGCCGCCGCCGACGCTCGCCTCGAACGCGACATCCAGGCCGCGCGCCGCGGCACGCGCCAGCACCTCGGGCCCGTGCTTGGCCATCACCTCCTTGTTGGCAGTGACGACCAGCTTGCCGTGGTCGAGCGCGGCCAGCATGTACTGGTAGGCGGGCTCCTCGCCGCCCAGCAGCTCCACCACGATGTCGATGGTCGGGTCCTCGAGGATCTCGGCCGGGTCGCCTGTGAGCAGGGTGCGCGGGACGACGCGCTCGCGCGCCAGGTCGCGCACCAGCGCGCGGCGCAACACGACAGGCCGGCCGACCCGGCGAGCGATGCTGGCCGCTTTCGTCTGAAGCGCCTGGGCGACCCCGGAGCCGACCGTTCCGAGGCCCAACAGGCCGACTTGGATCGCGTCGTCCTTCAAAGGAGCCGTCTTCCCCGCGCGTGGCGCGGCGCGTGGCGGGCAGGCGCCGCGAACGCGGTATTATACGGGCCCCGGCGTGCCGCAGCCAGCGGGGCAGGCCAGAGCCCCCGGGGGGCTAGCCTAGCTGTAGCTGCCTGCGGTGGCCGCTCCCGCGAGCCAGGGGCTGGTCACGTAGTCGATGATGTAGCGCAGCCGGTGCTGCAGCGCGAGGTCGTCGTCGGCTACGTACTGCTCGAGGATCAGGATGCCCTCGTTGCCGTGGCGCATCTCCACCTCGCCCGCGTGGATGGCGAACCAGGCCAGATCGTCGTCACTCAGGCCGTAATGCTCGCGCAGCCCGTCCCACTGCGGCTTGTGCGCGTAGGGCACGATGGCCTCGACCGCGACCTGCACCGCCGCCACGCCCTCGATCCACGGACGGTGGTACACGATGTAGGTCATCCAATCGCGGCGGGCGAGCTGCTCGGTGCTGGGACGGTAGGCATCGGGATCGCCGCGCAGGACCGGGTCGGGGTCGCCACCCAGGGCGCGGATGCAGCGGGCCAGTAGGAACGGGTGCTCGGCCTCCTCGAACGCGTTGTGCAGCAGGCTGGTCTTGCGTTCCCAGTCGTGGGTGGGGCAGCGCGAGGCAAGCGCCGCGATCAGCTCTGGAAAGCGGCAGATGCGCCACAGGGTGGGGATCAGCGCGCGCTCGACGATCTCGGCGGGCGTGGCGCGCCCCTCGCGGATGGCGCGGGTGATCGGCAGGTTGGCGGCGTGCTCGCGGCGCGGCAGGATGATCTCGTCGCGGATGCGGCGCACCCAGGCGGTGCGGGGTTCCACCAGGTACTCGTCCATGACCGGCGCAGCCATGCGTGAGCCTCCTGTCGCCGAACATCGAGGGCGGGGGTAGGCACCGCCCCCTGGCTGTGCTTTACCCTACCATGGGTGGGCGCGTCGGCGGCGCTGGCGCGTTCGACATGGTCGAACACTCGCGGGAAGGTCGCGGCGCGAGGAGGCGGGAGCGACTCGACAGCGCCGCCGACGACGGGTAGACTAGCAGCGCGAGTCTGCCCGCGCGAGCGAGGCACAGTGCCGCTACCCGCGCGCGACAGCGCGCCAGACCGCCTGCTCTCGGGCCGCGGCTCGATTCTTGCTGACCCGGGCCGGGCATCTGACTGTCCGAGAGCAGCGCGTCCCTGCCCGGTCCCGCAGGTCTGCTCGATGAGGTGACTAGTTGCATGCCGGTGGCACGCGGGCGGGCTGGCCGGGCATGCGCCGCGCGCCCTGCAGCCGACGGAGGGTAGATGGAAAAAGCCGACGTGGCCGGCCGGCCGGTGCATCGCACCCTGGAGGTGCTCACGGGAGCGTTCACCTGGGTTCTGATCACCGCGCCGATCTGGGGCGCCGTGCTGGCGCCGGCGAAATGGGCCTGGTTCGCAACCGCGTTCAGTCTGTACTGGCTGTACAAGTCGCTCAGCGTCGCGGCCATGGCGACGCTGGCCTATGGCCGCCTCCGCGCGGGGCAGACGCGCGAGTGGCTCGACGAGGTGCGGCGCCGCCCGGGCTGGCGCGCCGTTCACCACCTGGTCGTGTTCCCCACCTACAACGAGCCGGTTGGCGTCCTCATCGAATCGCTCAGCCACCTGGTCGCCCAAGACTACCCCGCCGACCGCATCAGCGTGCTGGTGGCCTTTGAGGAGCGCGAGCCCGCCGCCCGTGCCAAGGCGCGCGAGATCGAGACACTGTTCGCCGGCCGCTTCGCGCACCTGTGGACGACCTTCCACCCCGACCAGCCGGGCGAGGTGCCGGGCAAGTCCTCGAACCTGGCCTACGCCGTGCGCTGGGCGCGCCGCGCGCTCGCCGAGGACCCGGCCATCCACCTCGATCGCGTGCTGGTCACGGTATGCGACGCCGACGCACGGCTCGACCGGCGCTACCTCAGCGCGCTGACGTGCCGCTACCTGGAAGAGCCCGACGCCGAGTACGTGTTCTTCCAGCCGGTGGTCCTGTTCCACGCCAACATCGCCCGGCTGCCGCTGCCCTTGCGCGTGCTCAACAGCATGTACTCGGTGATGCAGCTGTCGCGGATGCCCGTCGGCTTCCGCTTGATTACGCAGTCCAACTATTCGCTGTCGCTCGAGCTGTGCCGCCGCTGCGGGTACTGGGACGTGGACATCATCCCCGAGGACTCGCACATGTTCTTCAAGGCGCTGTTCCGCTGTGGCGAGCGCGTGCGCGTGGTGCCACTGTACGTGCCCGTGTGGTCGGACGCCGCGGAAGGCGCGAGCTGGTGGCGCACCACGTTGAGCCACTACCGCCAGGCCCGCCGCTGGGCGTGGGGCATCTCCGACGTGCCGTATCTGGTGTGGCAGATGGTGCGCTGCGGCCGGCCCCGCCTCTGGCCGCGCTACATCCACCCGCTGCATTACGCGCACGAACATTTCCTCTGGCCGAGCCACTGGTTCCTGCTGGTCGGCAGCCTCAACCTGCTGCCGTTCCTCGCCCCGACCTTCGCGGCCAGCGAGATCGGGCGCGAACTCGCCGCGCTCGCCTCGTCGCTGTACACGGCCTGCCTGCCGAGCCTGGTCGTCCTGATCTGGCTCAACTGGCGGTTGCGCCCGCCGGGAGGCAAGCGGTCGCTCGGCGAGGTGTTGGCCTTCCTGGGCTCCTGGCTGTGCCTGCCGCTGGTCGGCTTCGTGTTGGTGGCACTGCCCGCGCTCGATGCCCACACCCGGCTGCTGTTTGGGCGCTACCTGCAGTACCAGGTGACCGAGAAGCGCGCACGGCCCCGGTCCGAGCTGGCGGTGCCGGCCAGCACGCTCAAGCCATCCACGAGCGGCCTGCCCCATCCACGGGAGGCCGCCTAGAGGGCTACGGGAGGCGGACCACGAGCGCCCCGCGGCCGCCGCTCGCATCCACGAGCCGCAGCCGCCAGGGCCGCGCCTGGCGCAGGCCGCTCGGCAGCTGGAACCATGCCACCACGCCCTGGGGATGGCCGGGGACCAGCACCAACGGGTTCGGGCCGCGCGACGCCGCGACCGACGCGAGGTAGCTCGCCGGCACGCGGCCACCCCCGGCTCCCTCTAGCGTTACCGAGGCCGGGATCAGGGTGAGCGGCTGGGAGCCGATGTTCTCCAGGCCCACGAACACCACCACGGCGCCCTCGTGCTCGCGCGGCGCGGCGCGACTAGCAGGCAGTACTAGCGGACGACTCACCAGCCGGGCGCGCAGCATCAGGCCCCCGACACAGCCGCCCTGCTCCGCACAGGAGTCGGCAGCGGACGGACTGGCCCGTGCGGCACGGCCGGCGGGAGCTGACGAACCCGGCGCCGCCGCGGGCGAACCATCAACTCGAGGAGCGCTCGCCGGGGTGGGCGCGGGCGCAGCGACGAGCGGCGACTCTCGCGCGTCGCCGCCTGTGTCCGACGGGCGGCCGGGCGGCAGGACCGCGAGCAGGTACTCGTCGAGCGGGACTCCAGCGGCCTGGGCGTCGCTCACGAAGCGAGACAAGGCCCCGAATGCAGCTGCCTGGCGGGCATCCAGCCCGGCCACCGGGGCGCGTGTGAGAACCACGGTCTGCAGCCCAGCCTGGAACTGGGCCACGTCCTCCAACGCCTCCCGGTAGCGCCTGTGCACCGCCGCGTAGCGCGGCGGAGGCTCCGCCACGGCGGCCTCGTCCAGCACCCGCTGCTGCTCGATGGTCCAGTCGCGTAGATCATCGAGAGTGAACTGCGCGGGGAGCTGCAACAGGGCGACGACGCGCAGCAGGTGGTCGGCCACCCAGGACTCGTACTGCGCCTCGTCCCACGGCTCCGCTCTCGCTGGGACGGCCAGGGCCAGCGCACACACAGCCGCGAGCAACCAGGTCCCCCAGCGCGTCATGACTCCCGCCCCCGTTCACCGCGCGCCCGCCGCTGGCTCGGAGAACACC
>JADGHJ010000218.1 GCA_019686175.1 Chloroflexota bacterium
GCGCCGGCTGGCGCGAGCCCCGCCCCCCGTCCACGGCACCATCGGGCTGGAGGCCTAGATCCTCTGGCCGGCGCCGTACCAACAACGCGGCAAGGGGGGGCAGCGTCACCAGCGCGACCATGCCGAGCACAGCCCAGGCCGCGCGCCAGCTCACCGCGTCGGCGAGATACTGGATCAGCGGCACGCTGAGCGCTACACCCAGCGCGTTGCCCATCAACGCGAGGCCAGTAGCCCGCCCGCGCCGGCGCACGAACCACATCGCCACCGCCGTCGGCGTGGCGATCTGAATCACGCCCTGGAACACCACCCGTCCGAGGCCGTAGCCCAGGCAGAACTGCCAAGGCTCCTGCACGCCCGCGCAGAGGAACAGCGACAGGGCCAACCCGAGCCCGGCGAGCGTGAGGACGACGCGCGCCCCGTGGCGGTCGACCAGCCGGCCGGCGAGCGGCGCGGTGAGGCCGGCCAGCACCGTGCCGACACCCTGGGCGGCATTGAGCGTGGTCATGCTCCAGCCCAGATCGCGGCTCATCGGCGTCAGGAAGGCGCCGAACAGCGACGTGGCAAAGAAGGCGCCGGTGGCCATGGCGACCGTCCCGACGCCGACGATCACCCACCCGTAGTACACGCGCGCGATGACCTGGCCTCCCAATTTGGTCGCCCGCGAGGACGCTCGCTAGTATAGAGGGGTCGCCACGAGCACGGCAGCAGCGCGCTCCCGGGGGCTAGCCCCCTTGGCCGGGGCGTGGCGCGCGATTGAGATACTTTTGTGAAACAGTTGGCGATCTCGCCCGTTTAATGTAGGTGAGGTGGTCGCGTGGCCGGCTTGGCGGGGCCCGCGCGGCCGCGGCAGCAGGCTGTCGAGGGAGTGCGGGGGAATGGAGCAACGGATTCCACTAGGATCGTCGTCGATCGCGGCGCCGCAGGGGCTCGTGCAGTCGATGCTCGCGGGCCTCGCGCTCGGAGCCGCGGTGCTCGCGGCCGTGTATCTCGGGCTAGGCGCCCTGTTCCTGCGGGCACTCCCCGGCCCCGCGATCACGGTGAGCGTGGTGACCACATCCGAAGGTGTGCCACTCGATACCTCGCTCGAAGTCACGACGGCCGGCTGGGGCGTGCGCATCACGGATGTCCAGCTCGTCGAGGCACAGCTCGACGCCGATGGACGAGTGGTCCGCGAGCGCGAGCTACCGGTGCGCTACGAGCCGACGAGCGAGGGCTGGCTCCCAGGGCAGGCGCGTGGCGAAGTGGTGAGCGTCAGCGGGGAGCCGCTGCTGCGCTACGATGGGCGATACACGCTGCGCGTGCGCGGCGAGGCACCGGCGCTGTCCCTCAAGGGCCCACGCACGGAGCCGGTGGTCCAAGAGGAGACTTTCACCACGTTGCGCCGGCCCGTTCCCCGCTTCGGCGACGAGCCGGTCGTGCAGGTAGGCGAGCCGTTCAGCTTCCACTGGAGCGTGCCGGTAGCCAGCTTCGACTACACGCTGGTCCCCGATGTGCCCAGCCACGCCTGGCTGAGCGAAGACGGGCTCACCGCCTACATCGCCCTCGACGAGTTCGTCCAGGGCACGCGCTTCGGCCTCGAGATCACTGAAGCGCGCAGCCCGGCCGGCGCGCCGCTGGGCGACGCCCAGCAGGGCGCGTTCCGCACGCCCGATCCACTGCGGGTGGTCGGGTTCACGCCCGATAACGGTGCGAGCAACATCGCCCGTGGTGTCGATCCCATCATCACGTTCAGCGCGCCCGTGGCCAATCCGGAAGCGGCCGAGCGTGCGATCGTCGTCGAGCCGGAGACCCCCGGCCACTTCGAGTGGCCGGCCCCGAATCGCGTGCAGTTCGTCACCGACGCCGGCTTTCCGGGCTCGACCGACGTGCGCCTCACGGTGCTCAGCGGCCCCGACTACCTGCGCACGCCCGACGGCGGCTACGTGGACGAGGATGTGCTGTTGGGCTACCGCACGCAGCCGTTCAAGAGCATCGACGTCGATCTGACGCGCCAGACGGTGACGCTCCTCGAGGACGGCCGGCCCGTGTACACCACGCTCGCCTCGACCGGCGTGCGCGGGGCCGAGACACCCACCGGCCACTTCCGGGTCCAGTACAAGCTCCCCAAGACGCGGATGCGCGGGACCAATCCGGACGGCCACACGTATGACATCCCCGATGTCCCGTGGGTGATGGCGCTGTTCGGCGACTACACCTTCCACGGCGCACCGTGGCGCCAGGCCTGGGGCGTGCCGCTCAGCAACGGCTGCATCAGCATGCCGACCGCCAACGCCAAGTACGTCTACGACTGGACCCCGGTGGGCACCCCGGTCTACATCCACTACTAGCGGACGAAGGACAGCAGCACAGCCCCCTCACTCCGGCCGCCCCAGTCGAAGCGGAAGCCGAGGTGAGGGGGCTTCGCGCGGAGTGCTCTCCGTGTAACTCAGCGCGAGTGACGGGACAGAAAGGCGATGAGCGCCTCGGCAGCGCGCTCCGGCTGCTCGCGCAGCGCGATGTGCCCACAGTCCGGGATCAGCACCAGCTCGGCGCCAGGGATCAACTCGCGGTAGCGCTCGCCGTGCGCCGGGGGGATCAGGCGATCGTTGGCGCCCCAGAGGATCAGCGTCGGGACCCGGATGCGGCCCAGGCGCGCGGGCAGCTTCGGGTTGTGGAAATACGGGTTCCAGGCGAGCCGCGCCACCGTGGCGCGCTGCCGCGCTTGCGCAGCCATGGCCTCGGGCGTCTGCGGAGGCGGCGCGGGGGCCCGGCTGGGATCTGCCCAGGTCAGGCGCAGCATCTCCTCCGGTGGCAGGATAAAGAGGTCGGCCATGGGCGCCTCGGGCACATGCAGCCCCGCCGCACTGAGCAGCACGAGGCTGTGCAGGCGGTGGTCGTGGGCCACCGCGAACTCCGCGGCCATCCAGCCGCCGAGCGACTGGCCCAGCAGGTGCACCTTCTCCAGGCCCAGCGTGTCCAGCAGGTCCAGGTAGTGGAACACGTAGTCCTCGACCGTGTCCCACTCGTCCCGCGAGTCCGACGCGCCGAAGCCGGGATGCGTGGGCGCGTAGACGCGGAAGCGCTGGGCGAGCAGCGCCAGGCCCGGCGTCCAGCCGCCGCCGCCCGCGCCGTGTAGGAACAGCACAGGCGGCCCGTCTCCGTCCACGAACATCTGCACCCGGGTTCCGCGCACGTCGAGGAACTGCTCTTCCATGGTGGTGACACTCTCCTGGAAGCCTAGTGCGGGCACTCACCGCAACCCCACGTCCGGCGCCCGTCGAGCCCTGGACGACACCGCCCGCCTCTGGCCAGTATAGCCGGACAGGCCGGGCGACGCTGGACACGGCTGTGCTATCCTCTGACATGTGGAGAGATAGACCAATGGCAGACGCGCCGATCGACTTCGGGCCGCTCCAACGGCTGGATGCGCAGGCGCTGGGCGCGCCCGGCCAGCGCACCTTCCGCCTCGTGGCCGCCAACCGCCGCGGTACCGCGTGGCTCTGGCTGGAGAAGGAGGAGCTGCAAGTGCTCGGGATGACCATCGAGCAGATGCTCGGCGGCCTCCCGCTGGACCCCGCGCTCCAGCCGAGCCAGCCCCCGGCCGCTGCCTCTGCCCACGAGGACGACGAGGACCGGCCGGCGATCGAGTTCAAGGTCGGGCGGCTGGCCATGGGCTACGAGGAGACCGCGGACCTGTTCGTGCTGCTCGTGCACGAGATCGATGTCGATCCCGATGGCGCGCCGACGCTCCGCTGCCTGGTGAGCCGGCGCCAGCTGCGCGCCCTGGCCCAACAGATCAGCACCGTGTGTGCCGCGGGGCGACCGCGCTGCCCGCTGTGCGGCGTGGTGCTCGGCGGCCCGCACGCCTGCCCCCGGTTGAACTGAGCGGTGAGTACCCTCCCGCCACCCGATGACTCGATGACGTACGCCCGGGCCGGTGTCGACCCGGAGCAGACGGCGCGCGCGCTCGCCGGCCTCCTGAGCTGGGTCAACCGCACCCCCGCGCTACGCCCCGACAGCGTGCGGCTCCCGAACGGCTACTTCGCCAGCGTGCTGGCGATCGCCCCCCACCTCGGGCTGGCGATCTCCACCGATGGTGTCGGCAGCAAGTTGATCGTCGCGCAGCAGCTCGGCCGTTACGACACGGTCGGGATCGACTGCGTGGCGATGAACGTCAACGACATCCTGTGCGTCGGCGCCGAGCCGCTGGCGGTGGTCGACTACCTGGCCGTCGAGCAGCCCGACCCGGCGCTGCTCGACGCGCTCGGGCGCGGGCTCTACGAGGGCGCGCGGCAGGCGCGGGTCACCATTCCGGGCGGCGAGCTGGCCGTGCTGCCCGAGCTGGTGCGCCGTCACGGCGGGGCCGCCGGCTTCGACCTGGTGGGCACCGCGGTCGGCCTGGTGCCGCTCGACCGTGTGCTGGACGGACACGACCTCGCCGACGGCGACGTGGTGGTCGGCCTGGCCAGCAGCGGCATCCACAGCAACGGCCTGACGCTGGCGCGCCGGGTGCTGGTCGGCGACGCCCCGCAGCGTCTGGAGCAGTTCATCCCCGAGCTGGGCCGCACGCTGGGCGAGGAGCTGTTGGAGCCGACGCGGATCTACGTGGCCCCCGTGCGCGCCATGCTCGAGCGCGCACTCCCCATTCGGGCGCTGGCCCACATCACGGGCGACGGCCTGCTCAACCTCACACGCGTCGCCGCGCCGGTGAGCTTCGTGCTCAGCCATCTACCGGAGGACGTGCCCGCGATCTTCCGCCTGATCCAAGAGCGCGGCCGAGTGAGCCCCGCCGAGATGTACCGCACGTTCAATATGGGCATCGGCTTCTGCGTGATCGTAAGCCCCGAGGGCGTGGCCGGTGTACTGGCGGCCGCCGCCGAGCACAGTGTGCTGGCCTGGCCGATCGGCCATGTGCGCGCCGACGGCCGCCGGCAGGTCGACCTGCCCGTGCTGGGGCTTGTCGGCGAGCGGGGCGGGTTCCGGCCGCGCCAGTAGACCTAGCAGCCACTCACTGCGGCAGCAGCGACTGGTCCACGATGTCGGGGATATTGACGCGGCGAGCCTGCCAGCCGAGCTTCATGTGCAGCTCCTGGAGCTGGGTGAGGCCATCGAGCGTGATGCGCCCGGTAGGCTCGCGGTAGTAATCGTTCGTGGCCAGATAGACATCGGGGCTCGTCTGGACGAACCCTTTGTCGATGAGCACCTGGCGCGCCTCGTCGCGGTGGTCGAGGTACCAGCGCGTCGCGGCCACGAAGTCGCTCAGGAAGGCCCGCACGGCCTCGCGGTGCTGCGCGATGAACTCCGGCCGCAGGAAGATGTCGAGCAGCTCCTCCTCGAACGGCACGCCGGTCTTGGAGGTCCACACCTCGACCACGCCGCCGCGCCGCTTCTCGATGGTGACGAACGGCTCCGGGAAGACGCCGACGTCGATACGCCGCGCGCGCAGCGCCTCGCCCATGGCCGGGAACGGCACCACCACGAAGCTCACATCGCGCTCCGGGTTGAGCCCCGCCGACTCCACGGCGGCACGGGCCCACAGGTCCGTCGCCGACTTGAAATCCACGATACCGATGGTTTTGCCGCGGACATCGGCCGGCCCCCGGATGCCCGAATCCTCCAGCGCCAAGTACGTCGTATTGAACGCGCCCTGCCGCTCGCGCGCCACGCTCGCGACCAGCTTGAACGGGAGCCCCTGCTCGGCGGCGAACAGGCCGGTCGGTGCGGGCATCGTCCCGCCATCGATCTGTCCCGCCTCATAGGCGCTCAAGCGGTCCGCATTGGCGCGGAACGCCACGAAATTCAGCGTATAGGCGCGGCCCTGGTTGGGCGTGAGATCCGGCTTCGCGGCCATGAGCCACAGGTTCTCCTCGGCCGCGAAGCCGTGGCCCAACCGGATCTCGACGGGCGTCCCACCGGCGACGGGTTGGCTCATCCCACTCGCTGGGGCGGCAGTGGAGGTAGGACTCGAAGTGCTCGGCTTACTGGGTGCCGGTGCGCCGGACGGAGCCGCGCAGGCCGCTAGCACGAGAGCCAGCAGCGCGCTGCAGGCGACCGGCCAAGTGTGGAGCCAGCGACCACGATGCATGCTGGTGGACCTCCAGAACGACAGAATGCGGCGCGCTGCTCAGCCGTGCGCCGCCCGGGGTCCGGTGCGGGCGAAAGCGCGCGGAAGTCGCTCACAACGATACGCCATTTCGGGCTCGGCTGGCAGCGTTTGCGTGTGGCCCCGTGCGACCGGAACGAAACCGGGCCACAGAGAGCTGGATCGAGGGAGGTGAGCCCACCCACCGACAGCGGTGCTGCAACGCCCTGCCGGTGGCTGACGCGAGGTCGTCAGGGGTCTGGTACAATCGGGCAGCGGCCGGACGGTGGACACGTGGAGCAGGCGGTTCTCCTCTCCCCCTGGATCGTGCTCCTGCTCGGGCTGGCACTGGCCTTCTTTGGCCGCGCGCTCGTGCTGCTCCAGTTCGGGCTCTTCGGCGCGCTCCTCGGCGCGTTGGCCGCGCTCGCCCTGCTCGACAGCCTCGCGGGACCTGGCGGCGCCAGCGACCTGTTTCGCTTGGTGGCACTGCTAGTGGGCGCGGTGATCGGCTGGGCCTTCGCGGGGGTGCTGCGGCGGGTGGCCGTGTTCGTGCTGGGCGCGCTCGTCGGCGCTAGCGCATTGTCGCGGTTGGTCCCCCCGGAAGTACTGGCGCCCGGCCTGGCCTGGCTCGTGGGCGCACTGGTCGGCGGACTGCTGCTGGTCGTGCTGGAAAGCCCGCTCCTGAAGCTGGCCACGGCCGCGCTGGGCGGCCTCGTGGTAGCCAGCGCCGCGGCCGCCCTGCTGCCACCACCCGCGGGCGCGCTGCCGTGGCTGTGCGGCCTGGGCGCGGCGGTGCTGGGGGCGATCGCCCAGCTCACGCGCGCCTAACCCGGCGCTGGCGCGCTCTCGCAGGCCGCCCTTGCTTAGCCGGACGCGCCGCGCGGGCTATCATCTCCGGCGGAGAGGCTGCCATGCTGTATCGCTTCCGTCGCGCCACGCCGCGCGACCGCGACGCGGTGTTCGCCTTCTGCCAGATGACCTGGGAAGGCGGTGACTACATCCCGCGCGTCTGGGAGCGCTGGTTGGCCGATCCGCGCGGGGCGCTCGTGGTCGGCGTGACCGCTGCCGACCAGCCGGTGGCGCTGGGCAAACTCTCGGTGCCAGTGCCGGGCGAGGGCTTCCTCGAGGGGGTGCGCGTCGCCCCGGCGGTGCG
>JADGHJ010000219.1 GCA_019686175.1 Chloroflexota bacterium
CCGCCGCCTCGCCCAGCCCCACCCCGACAGCGACTTCCAGCTTCCCTAGCTTCTACGCGGTCTTAGCGCCGTTGACGCAGGGCGGTGAGACCGTGTGGCAAGGGCAGATCGCTGCCGGTCGCTGTTCAGACACGTCGACCAATTGCCTGACATTCACCGTCACCGGCAGCTTTACCGTCGCGGGAACACTGGAGGGGCTGCCGCCCGGCGCGGAGCCGACGGTCAGCGTGTCGGTGGCCAATACGGCAGGGGTGCCAGAGGGCGCCCGGAGCGTCGGTTGCCTGCCTGTCGACGCTACGGGCCGCTCGGAGTGTCGCGGCACCGTGCCGGAACCCGGCGTGCAACCACTGCTCGGTGCCACCGTGCAAGTAACGGTCCAGGGGGGCACATCGAGTCCTACCCCGACTGTGGCGGTCGGTGCGACGGTCGCCACGGGATCGTTCCCCTCCCAACCGCTTCCACTGCCCCCCCTCGCGCCGCTCCCAGCGCCACTGCCGCCTGCCCTGCTGCCACCGCCAACGCCTCGAGAGAGCCAGGCCGCACCGCCAGCTGGTGACATACCGCTGGTTCCAGAGGCGGCGTCGGGCTGGTTAGTGGTTGCAGGCTTGCTGGTCCTCGCCGCGCTGTCACTGCGGCAGCGGTAGCGTGTGCTCCGGCGATCCAGCCCTGGCGAGACTTACGGATCGGCGGTACCCTTGCCCCCGCCCGGTCGCAGTGCAAAGGGCAGGGCCGCTCCCAGGGGGCACGATCCGGCAATTGCGGGAGTCAGGAGGCGGGACGGGTGCCGTGAGGCTGCTGGGCGGAAGCGGGGCTCTCGGGGTTAGACGAGTCGCCACTCACGGGCGCGGATGGCCGCCTGCGTGCGCGAGGATACGCCGAGCTTAGCGAGGATGTTGGTGACGTGGTTCTTCACCGTGCGCTCGGTGATGATCAGTTCGTCGGCCACCACGCGGTTGCTGGCGCCCATGGCAATCAGCCGCAGTACCTGCACCTCGCGGGAGGTGAGGACCTGGCCCGTACCAGGGATAGGCCAGGGCGGGGGCAGAGGCGCAGGGGAGCCCGGTGGAGTAGCGAGCTCATGGAGTAGGGCCGTGGCCAGGGCGGGCTCCACCCCGGCATCCACCGCCAGCCGCAGCCCGGGAACAGCGTGCTGGCACTCCAACAGCAGACGCCCCGGAGCGCCCTGTTGGCTGCAATCGATAAGGGCGTGCCGTACTTGGACCAGCGCGGCCTCGGGCTGCCCTTGGGCGACCAGCGCTTCCGCCAGGAGCATGCGCGGGCAGCCGAGCGGGTTGTGCACGGGTTGCTGCGCTTCCCAGGCGACCACCTGGCGCAAGGTCGCCACCGCAGCGGTCAGGTTCCCCTCGATCAACGCGAACAGCCCCTTCACAATGGCCCGGTACAAGTGGCCTACCGGCCAGTCGTTCGCTTCGGACTCGGGGACCAGCGCCAGCAATCGGCGCGCCTGGTCCGCTTCACCGGCCAGCAGGCACAGGCGAGTCAGCGCATACACGAGCCCTTCCATGGCGAGGGAGTGGAAGCGCAGCCCGTAGACCAGCTGGTCGACGTAGTGGGCGAGCGGCGGGCGGAGCCCGAGCGCGAGCTGCAGTGCGAGCAGGCTGATCGTCAGCAACCAGAACGGCCACGGAGCCAAGCCACCCAGGCGCTCCCCCGCGGCCAAGGCGCTTTCCGTGGCGAGCAGGGCTGGCCGGAGACGTGCCCGAAACTGATGGACTTTCCCCCACTGTCGATCGAGCGCTTGGCGCAGCAGCTCACTGCCCTCGCTCGTTTCCCCGAACCGTGCCTCCCCCTCCTGACACAGGGTTTCTAACCGGTCGAGCTCCCCTGGCAGGGCCAGGAAGCCCGGCTGATGGTGGGCGAGTAACGCGTGCAGTAGCTCACGACTCGGTGCTTGGTGCCAGAGCCTCCAGGCGTCAGCCAGATCCCGCTGCGCTGCGGAGTAGTCGCCCCTCCACAACAGCACGCTGGCCCGTTCGAGGAGGCGCTGCGCACGGGGCGCTGGGCCACTGGGGCAGGCGAGCGCACGACCCAACAACGCGAGTCGCTGGGAAAAGCCTGTCTGAAAGATCTCTGCCTGAGCCAGCAGGGCCAGGGCCTCGCCCTCATGCTCCGCCGCTCCCGCGGCCGCGAAGCCCGCCGCCGCCTGGCGCAGGTGGCAGCTGGCCACCGCCACCTCCTGACGATGTAGCGCGCAGGCGCCGCTCAAATAGGCCAAGCGGGGACGCTCAGCACGGCTCGCTTCGGGTAGCGCTGTGAGCCAGTCGTGCAGCAGGCTCAGCTGGCCCTGCTGCAGCAGTTGCGGGCCCTCGGTCTCGATCGTCGCCGCGGCCTCCGCCCACATACCCGCCGCCAGGTAGTGGCGCATCGCCCGCGCGGGCAGTGGCTCGCCGAGCGCCGCTCGGCGGTGCAGCGCGGCCAAGCTCTCAGGGCCCCGCGTGATGGTGAGGTGGCGCTGGAGAAATTCGGCCAGCAGGGGGTGGTAGCGGTAGACGGGCTCGGACGCCTCGTTCGTGGCGAGCAGCAGGTTGCGACGGTGGAGATCGGCCAACACCGCCGCCGCGTCGTCGCGCCCGGTGAGCGCCGCGCAGCGGGCCGGGGTCAGCTCGGCGAGCACCGCAGTCTCCAGCAGGAACCTCTGCACGGCCTCGTTCTGTTGCGCAAAGATCTCCTCGGCCAGAAAGTCGAACAGGCGGTGGCTTGCTCCCGCGAGGCGTCTGAGGAAGACAGCGTGCTCGGCGCGCGGCTCACGCGCACCGAGCGCTTGCCCCAAGAGGCACAGACCGGCAGGCCACCCCTCGGTGCGCGCCCACAGCGCTTGCAGGTCCGCGGGGGCCAGGTGCAGCCCGAGCAGATCGTTGAGGTAGCACGCCGTCTCCGCCGTGGTGAACCGCAGCTCGGTCGCGCGCAGCTCCCCGAGCTGACCGCGACCACGCCAACGCGCCAGTGCCAGAGGGGGATCGGTGCGCGTGGCAGCGACGAGGTGGAGCTGTGGCGGCATATGGTCGATCAGATAGTCCAGCGCGGCGAGAATGCCCGGCCCTGTCAGCACGTGCAAGTCGTCGAGGATCAGCGCGAGGGGCTCCGGCAGGGTTTCCAGAATATCGTTGATCAGCGCTGCGGCCAGACGGCGAGGTCGGAGATCCGCGACTTCACTCTCTAGCAGCGCCTGCGTGATGGCGCCGCAGGCCGGGTTGAGCTGCTGCAGCGCGGCCGCGACTGCCGCCACGAATCGAGCGGGATCGCTATCCTCGGCGTCCAACGTCAGCCAGGCCACACGCCAGGCACCCAGTGCATGTGCGAACGCGCTGAGCACTGTCGTCTTGCCATAACCCGCCGGCGCCGATAGCAGCGTGAGCCGGCTCGCCAGCGCGAGCGTCTGGAGACGGTCGAGCAGCTGGGGGCGGGGCACTGCCGAGTGGGGCAGCGGCGGCGGCCGTAGCTTCGTTGCGGCGAACCATATCCTGCTCACAGCCATCCCCGGAGCAATCCCGCCAAGCAGAGCCGCTCTGGAGAGGCGCGAGGAGCTCTCGCGTCCGGCCGGCGCGCCGTAGTGGGCGGGCATGCTCGCATTTCGACTCGCGTCCGCATCTTACTGCGTCAACGCCTCGATGGACGAACCTCCAGAGGTCTGGGCGGTGGGCGGATGCCGGTCGGGCTCGGGGGCACCGCGCTCCTAGTGGCCGCCTGCGACTTGCTGCCAGCGCGCCGCGTGCTAGAATGCGGGCGGCGCGGCGGCGCCTGATCCTTGCGGTGGAGCGTGGGATGAGCAAGCTCCAGTTGACGTTCGCGGCGGAGAACTCGGACCGGATCCGGCCGCTGCTGGACGGACGCGTCCCGGTCGAGGGGATCGACCTCAACTACATCCCGCTGGAGCCCGAAGAAGCGTTCTGGCGGATGACGCAGTTTCTCGAGTTCGACGTGTCGGAGATGTCCGGCACGGCGTACATCATCGAGCGGTCGCGGCCCCACCCGCGCTTCATCGCCATCCCGGTGTTCCTCTCGCGGATGTTCCGCCACAACGCGATCTATGTCAACGAGCGGGCCGGCATCCGGCGCCCGGAGGACCTGCGCGGTCGTAAGGTCGGTCTGGGCGAATACAACCTCACGGCCAACGTGTGGATCCGGGGCATCCTGCAGCACGAGTACGGCGTGCACCCGCGCGAGATCCTGTGGTACGTGGGGGGGCAAGAGCAGCCGGGGCGCAAGGAGCGGGCGGAGGTGCGACTACCGCCCGACATCCGCTTGCAGCCGATCCCGCCCGACGAGACGCTCAACGCGATGCTGGCGCGCGGCGACCTCGATGCGCTGATCGGCCCGCGGATGCCCCCCCAGGTGGCGCGCGGTGAGCCGGGGGTGCGACGCCTGTTCGACGACCCGTGGAGCGTCGAGGAGGAATACTATCGCCGCACGCGGATCTTCCCCATCATGCACATGGTGGTCATCCGTCAGGACGTATACGAACGGCAGCCGTGGGTGGCCCAGAGTCTGTACAAGGCACTGCGCCGGGCCAAGGACGTGGCGTTGGAGGCGATGTATCATACCCCGGCGCTGCGCGTGAGCTTGCCCTGGCTCCTCCGCGAGCTGGAGCGGACCTACCAGGTGATGGGCACGCGCGACATCTTCCCCTATGGGCTGGAGGAGAGCCGCCCGACGCTGGAGGCGATGATCCAGTACCACGTCGAGCAGGGGCTAATCCCCGAGCCGATGACGCCGGAGAGCCTGTTCGTCCCCTCGACGCTGGATGAGTTCCGCATCTAGGCCGCGCGGTCGCGCGCTCAGCCCGGGGTGGCGGCGAGGAGGGCACGGGCCAGCACCGACGCATCGATGTCGAGTTGCGCCCCGACGGCGGCCGTGCCGGTCAGGCCCACCCGCGCTCCGCAGGCGAACACTACGACCGTCGCCTCTCCCAGGGGCTCACCGGCCGGCGTGGCCAGGCGATAGCGGTACGCCACGCGCTCGTCGCCGATGTCACTGGCATCGAGCCGCTCCCAGCCGGCCAGGCGCACGTTCGGGCCCACCTGGTCGGCGAGCAGGCCGATGACCTGCGCGCTCCACCGGTCGAGCTGGTCCGCGGTCGTCGGCCAGCGCGACTCGAACCGGGCTGTCCACAGCACCGCGCGCTGGCCCGGCGCCTCGCGCCGGTACAGTTGCTCGTCGATCTGAGTATCGCGCAGGGTGAAGCCAAGCGAGCCCCCGGGCTGGAAGCCCACCGCGAGCTGGTCGAACCGCACGTTCGCGGCGTGCTGGGACGGCACGACCCGCTCCTGTGCCAGCACGCCACGCGGAGGGAGGAACGTGCAGCCGAGCAGGCAGAGCGACAGCGTGCTCAGCCCGAAGGCCTGCCGCCAGATCCGAAACATCAGCCCGCTCATGTCTGCCTCCCTGGTCGCCGTACCGGCCGCCACCAGGATATGCGCCCCGCCTCTCGCTTACTGTGAGCGCCCGCACGCGGAGACTGTGAAGCCCGTCACAGGCCGGACCATCTACTTACACGTTACGTCGTGCTCGCGGCTCTTACCAAGGGTTAATGGCGCCGTGCGCATCTTGCGCATCTACTGCAGAAACCAGGCCATGCCCCCGGATATCCGGGGCGTGCGCCAAGGGGCCGGCTGGAATCGATACTCGTCTGTAATGGAGCCGTGTCACCACGGGAAGCCGCATCAGCCGCGGCCGTTCGCACCTTCCACGGCAGCGCGGGGGGCGTGGAGTATGATGTGCTCAGGCGTGTGGCAGCGCGCCGTCAGGGAGAGCGCATGAGCAAGCTGTACGACGTGATCATCATTGGATCGGGCCCGGCGGGCTATACGGCGGCCTTGTACGCATCGCGTGCCAATCTCAAGGTCCTCCAGCTGCTGGGCTACGAAGTGGGTGGGCAGCTCATGCTCACCAGCGAGGTCGAGAACTATCCGGGCTTTCCGGAGGGGATTCTGGGGCCCGAGCTGATGGAACGGTTCAAGGCGCAGGCGGCCCGGTTCGGCACCGAGATGATCCCTCGTAACGCCACACGCGTCGATTTCTCGCGTCGCCCGTTCCTGGTGTATGCGGACGACGTGCCCGAACCGTACCAGGGGCGCGCCGTCATCATCAGCACGGGTGCGAGCGCCCAGTGGCTGGGTCTCCCGTCGGAGCAGCGGCTCCAAGGACGGGGAGTGAGTGCCTGCGCCACCTGCGACGGCTTCTTCTTCCAGGGTAAAGAGGTCGCGGTGGTCGGCGGCGGGGACACGGCGATGGAGGAGGCGCTGTTCCTCACCAAGTTCGCCACCAAGGTCACCATCATCCACCGTCGCCAGCAGTTCCGCGCCAGCAAGATCATGCTCGAGCGCGCGCGCAGCCATCCCAAGATCGAGTTCGTCCTGGACACGGTGGTCGACGAGGTGTTGGGGGACGAGGCCGTGACCGGACTGCGGCTCCGGCATGTGCCGAGCGGGACGCTCAGCGAGCTGCGGGTCGACGGCCTGTTCGTGGCGATCGGCCACAAGCCGAACACGGAGCTGTTCCGTGGCATCCTCGACATGGACGAGCGCGGCTACATCATCCAGCACCAGCACACGATGACCAACATCCCCGGTGTATTCGCCGCCGGGGACGTCGCGGACCATCGCTACCGACAGGCCGTGACAGCCGCGGGCGACGGGTGCCGTGCGGCGATCGACGCCGAGCGCTGGCTGGAGGAGCAGCACGAGGTCGACCTGGCCCACGTCGAGCCCGCCGACATGTGGGGCGAGCTACGTCCGGATGCTCACCCATCCGCATCGCTGTAGCGTCACTCATGCCGAAGCGTCGAGCAGCTACCAGGAGGAGCTCGTGCAGCTTGACCTGCTCATCCACCCGGTCCGGCACATCGTCTGGGGACCGTCGACTGTACTCGATGGCGATACGCTGCAGGTAGCGCGCGCCGAGCTGCTGGAGCACACGGCGACTGGCCTGCCTTTCACCGCCCTGGAAGCGGAGCTGGCGGCTCCGGGCGAGCGCTGCCGGCTCGTGCCCGTGTTCGATGTGGTCGAGCCGCGGGCGCGGGCGGGCGGTGGCGACTTCCCAGGCGTGCTCGGGCCCATCGCCAGCGTCGGCAGCGGCGAGACGCACGTCCTGCGTGGGGCCGCCGTGGTGATGCTCGACCCGGGCGGCCTCGCCGCCCGCCACGCCGTGAACGCCATGAGCGGGCCCGCCGCCGACTACTCGCCGTA
>JADGHJ010000017.1 GCA_019686175.1 Chloroflexota bacterium
TCATCCCAGCTCGCGGTACTCTGGGCTGCTTGGATGGGTACCGCAGCGATGGCGATAGCGCTGACCGCCAGCGCCAGCGACAGACCGACGCGCATCCGTCGTCCTCCGTCTGCTCTGCCTCTCTGCCGTTCATGACGCACTGCTGTCAGCGACATGGCCTCGCGAGCAGCGTAAGCGCATCGCCGCTCGGCTGCAAGGCGAAGGCAGCGGCTCCGCCCGCTGTGCGCTCGCTCGCACCGACGGCTAGCGGCGGGCGCTCGCTGCGCCCAGGGGGGCGCCGCAAGCAGGCGGGGGCTGGAGGAGAGAGCGCAGCCCCCACCCAGGGTGTTGGCAGGGGCTGCGCGCTGCTGGCTGTGGAAGCGGCCCGGTCAGCGCTCCGGCTAGCGTGTCACCTGGCCCTGCTAGCGGTCTTTAGCTATTGAGCACGACCGTCTGGACGTTCACGAATTCGCGGATGCCGAATTCGCCGAGCTCGCGCCCGTAGCCGCTGCGCTTGACGCCGCCAAACGGCAGCCGTGGGTCCGACGCCACCAGGCCGTTGACGAACACCACGCCTGCCTCGATCCACCGCGCGAGTTCGGCCGCCCGATCGAGATCGCGCGTCCACAGGCTGGCGCCCAGCCCGTACTCGGTGGCGTTGGCCAATCGCAGCGCCTCCTCAGCGTTGCGCGCGCGCACCACCGCCGCCACGGGACCGAACGTCTCCTCGCGGAACGCCGCCATCTCCGGCGTCACGGCGTCCAGCACCGTCGGCGGGTAGAAGTAGCCGCGCCCGTTGATCGCGCTGCCGCCGACGACCGGACGCGCGCCCGCCCGCACGCTGGCCTCGACTTGCTGGGCCAGCGCCGCGCGCAGGTCGCCGCGCGCCAAGGGCCCCACCTGCGTCGTGCGCTCCAGCGGGTCGCCCATGCGCAGCGCACGCACGGCGGCGCTGAACCGCTCTAGGAACGCGTCGGCCACCGCCTCCTCGACGATGAACCGCTTGGCCGCGATGCAGCTCTGCCCGCTGTTCTGGTTGCGGGCGCGCGCCGCGGTCGTTGCCGCCGCATCCAGATCGGCGTCGGCCAGCACGATGAACGGGTCGGAGCCGCCCAGCTCCAGCACCTGCTTCTTGATCTGGCGGCCGGCGAGGCTGGCCACCTCGGCGCCCACGTCGCTGGAGCCGGTGAGCGTCACCGCCCGCACCCGCGGATCCGCGATCAGGCGCGCTGTCTCGCCGCCCGGTACCAGCACCGTGCGGAACAGGCCGCGCGGCAGCTCGGCTTGCTGGAGCAGCTCCTCGATGGCCAGCGCGCACTGCGGCACGTTGGAGGCGTGCTTGAGCACCACGCCGTTGCCGGCCATCAGCGCCGGCACACCCGCCCGGAACACCTGCCAGAACGGGAAGTTCCACGGCATGATGGCCAGCACCACGCCCAGCGGGCGGAACGCCACGTAGCTGCGCGCCGCCTCCGTGGGCACCGCCAGGTCCGCCAGCATGCGCTCGGCGTGCTCGGCGAAGTAGTCGCAGGCCCAGGCCGACTTCTCGATCTCCGCCTCGGCCTCGACGATCGGCTTGCCCATCTCCAGGGTGATCAGCCGCGCCCAGCGCGCCTTGTCGGCACGGAGCCGCTCGGCCGCACGCCGGAGGCAGGCGCCGCGCTCGGCGAAGGATCGCGTGCGCCAATGCAGGTAGGCCTCGTGCGCCTGCTGCAGCGCGGCGTCGACCTGCGCGTCGGAGAACGGCGCGAACTCCGCCAGCACCTCCTCGGTGGCCGGATTGATCGATTGCAGAGCCATCGTCTTCTTCGCCTCCCGCTCGCCGCGCCGCTCAGCCCCACGGGCCCAGGAACGGCTCGCCCTGGTACACGTCGCCCGGCGGCGTCTCGATGCGCTCCGGCCACACCCCCGGCTGCACCTGCGGGCGCAGATGCGCCGGCCGCGGCCGGCCGTCCCAGCCGATCTGCTCCATGTAGTAGTACAGCTCCAGGCAGTTGCCGTCAGGGTCGAGCACGTGCGCCGCGTAGTCGATGCCCGGGTACAGCGCCGGCGGGATCGACTCGATCACCGCTACTCCGCGCTCGCGCAGGAACTGGACCGCGTCGCGCAACTGCCGGTAGCTGGCAAGCTGCAGGCCGAATGCCAGGCAGCTGGTGGCCGCGCTGAGGCCCAGCCGCTCGCGCAGCGCCTTCGGGTACAGCGCCACGGCGTGGTGCTCGGTGTTGGCGCGCAAGAACACGCAGCGCTGCCCCTCCCAGTGCACCGCCTCGGTGAGCTGGAAGCCGAGCGTCTCGCAATAGAACCGCTCCGCCACCGCCACGTCGTCCACGAACAGGCGCACCGGGCCCTGTCGCACGATTTTGAACGGCCGCGGCAGCAGGATGCCGTCCACGTCGTAGGTGGCGGGCAGTCGCTCGACGTAGCGGTAGCCACTGTGCAGGTCGATGCCCCGCGCGAGCGCCTCCTGCACCTCCGCCTCCTCGGACATCTGGGGCAGCGGCGGCCGCTCATGGAAGGCGCGGTAGTGCATCGCCCACGGCTTGCTGTAGCCGTCCCAACCGATCTGCTCGATGCCGTAGTACAGCTCGTTCATGTGTGTGTCGGGGTCGAACAGGTACGTGTGCCAGTTCGAGCCCGGCATGTCGCGGCCCGAGCGGGCGAGGCGCACCCCGCGCTCCTGGAACCAGTCGATGGCGCGGCCGATCTCGCCGAGGCTCCCTACCTGCCAGGTGATCTGGTTGATGTTGTTGTCGGGTCGGGGCGGCGGCGCGCCCCGCAAGCTGGCCAGCTTCTCGAACACCCGCCGCGGGAACAGCACGAAGGCGTGGTGGTCGGTGCCGTAGCGCAGGAAGTAGCCCTTGGTCGGGCCCAGGCCGTCGAACACCGCGCGATCCGGCACGCGCAGGCCGAAGTCCAGCTCGTCGGAGATGCGGAAGCCGAGCAGGTCCGTGTAGAAGCTCAGGCACTCGTCGATGCGGGTCACGTTGAAGCCGAAGTGCCCCAGCCGTCGGATCTTGAACGGCCGGTCGAGCAGGACCCCGCCCACGTCGTAGCGCGTCTGCGTTTGGGTCGCCATGCTGCCCTCCCTCTTCCCCACGCGCGGGCGCCGCCCGCGCTCACCGCCGCCTCTTGCGTAACTTATAGCAGGGTGGCGCCGAGCGTGGCGTAACCCGCGCGTGCGATCGGTCGCTCCGCGTATCATGGAGGGCACTACACCCTTCCGGGAGAGGCAGCCATGCGAGTACGGCTCGTGCTCGGGATCCTCGGCGCCTTGATCGCGGTAGGGGCGTGCGCGCCAGCCAGCCGACCGGCTACCGATAGCGCTGCGGCATCGCCCCCGGCGTCCGCATCGCCCTCGCCAGTGGCCGCAGCCTCGCCGACGGTGGCCGCGCCGGTGGCGGTCAAGGTAGGCATCGCCGCCACCTCGCTCAACTTCCTGCCCGCGAAGGTCGCCGTCGAGCACGGCTTCTACCGCCAGTACGGGCTCGACGTGGAGCTGGTGCTCGTCGGCGCGGGCGTTGCCGCCGCCGCACAGATGTCCGGCGAGCTAGACTACTCGACTTCCTACCCCAGTGCCGTGCGCAGCATCGCCCGCGGCGCTCCGCTGAAGCTCGTCTCCACGGTCGTCGGCGCGCCGCTGTTCGTCATGCTGGGCCGGCCTGAGATCGGCGCGCTCGCCGACCTGCGCGGTCAGCCGGTGGGCATCACCACGCGCGGGGGTGCCCAGGACAAGGTGACCCACGACCTGCTGGCCACCATCGGTCTCGATGCCGACACCGACGTGACCATCCTGCCCGCCGGTGGCCAGATCACGCTGCTGGTGGACGCGCTGGTGAACGATCGGATCAAGGGCGCGGCGCTGTCGGCGCCGTGGTTCATCCGGGCGCGCGACCAGGGGATGCGCGTGCTGGCCAGCGCGCCCGAGCGCATCCGCGAGCCGCAGAACGGGCTGATCGCCACGGACGAGCAGCTCGCCCGGCGCCGCGACCAGGTACGGCACATGGTGCAGGCAGAGATCGAGGCCATCCGCTTCATCCAGGCCAACCGCGCCCCGACTACCCAGCTCATCAGCGCTTGGCTGAGCATCAGCCCGCGCGAGGCCGAGGAGGCCTACGATTTCGTACTGCCCGCTTATGTGCCCGACGGCACCATCGACGTGGCGGCCATGGAGCGGTTCCTGGCCACCGAGACCGAAGAGGGGAATATCCCGCCGGGGATGAAGGTCGAGCAGGTGGCCGACCTGACGCTGGCGCCGGAGGCGGCGCGCGCTCTGGCCCGCTGAGTGCGATTAGCGTGGCGTCGCCTGCCCGGCCAGCGCCAGCAGCTCGACGGGCAGGTCGAGCGCGCGCAGCGTCTCGGCCGTCGGCACGCCCGCGTCGGGCGTCCAGCCCTGCTGCACGTAGTAGTCGCGGACGAGCGCGTCGACCTCTTCCGGCGTAATCACCCGGTCCTGGAGCGGCCCGGCCGGCAGCCGCTCGTGCAGCCGCGGCGGCAGGCGGTCGCTATGGCGGCCGTGGCCCTCGCGCAGGTTCACCAGCCGCGCCAAGGTGATCCCCCGCCGCGCCACCGTGCGCAGTGCGGCGCCGTCGAAGTCGTCCCAGCCGGTGATGGCGCGGGTCAGCTCCAGCACCTGCGCCTCGTCGTAGTTCAGGAAGTGGCACAGCCCGATCATGTTGCGGAAGCCGCGCTCCTCGTAGGCCGTGCCGGTGTGGTCGCCGCCCGTGGGCGCCACGGGGTAGTTGCGCAGCATGTGCGGCATGTGGCGCGGGTCGTGCATCGCCACTTCGAGGCCCTTGACGTGCACGGCGAACGCCGCGCTGCCACGGCCGAGGCGCTCGGCGGCGCGGCGCGAGCCCTCGGCCAGCAGGTCGCCGATCCCCTCGCGGCGGGCGATCTTCTCGATGAGCGTCACCAGCGTCGGCGCGGCACCGAAGCGCAGGTCCAGTCCGTCGGCCTCCTCGCGGCTCAGCAGCCCGCGCTCAGCAGCCTCCATCGCCCAGGCGATGGTCGTGCCGGTGGACACCACGTCGAGCCCCAGCGCGTTGCACCGCTCGTTCGCCTTGCACAGCGCGATCAGGTCGTCGATGGCGCAGGAGGTGCCCAGCGCGCCCAGCGCCTCGTACTCCGGCCCGCCGTACTGGCGGTCTACGATGTACGGCCCGTCTTTGACCTCCACCACCTTCTTGCAGCGCACCGAGCAGGCGTAGCAACTCTCCATCCCCACGCGCACCGTGCGGGCGATCGCCTCGGCGTTGATGCGCTCCACGCCCGGGAACAGCCCCTCCTGGTAGTTGCGCGTGGGGATGGCGCCCGCCAGGTGCTTGCCGGTCATGCCCGCGCCGGTGCCGAACTCGTGGAACACGCGGTGCTTTTCCATCAGCGTGCTGGCCACCCAGCGCGCCAAGCGGTGGATCGCGGCGCCGTCGGCCAGCGGCACCTTGGCTTTGCCACGCACGGCGATGGCCTTGAGCCGCTTGGCGCCCATCACGGCGCCCATGCCCGTGCGGCCCGCCACGTCCTTGAGGTCGTTGACCACGCAGGCGTAGCGCACGAGGTGCTCGCCCGCCGGGCCGATCTGCGCCACGCGCACCAGCGGGTCGCCCAGCTCGGCGCGGATGGCCGCCTGCGCCTCGCCGGTGGCCAGCCCCCACAGCGCCCGCGCGTCGCGAAACTCCACGCCCTGCTCGGTGACCCATAGCCACACCGGCTCCTCGCTGGCCCCCTCGACGATCAGTGCGTCGTAGCCCGCCTTCTTCAGCTCGGCGCCCCAGTATCCGCCGCTCTCGGCCTCGCCGTAGCCGTCGGTGAGCGGCGACTTGGCGCCCACGCTGTGCCGCCCCGCCCCGGGCAGCGGCGCGGCCGTCACCACCCCCGGCGCGAAGATCAGCGGGTTGTCCGGCCCCAGCGGGTCGAGCCTCGCGCGCGTCTCGGTGAGCAGGTAGTAGCCGATGAAGCCGCGGCCGCCTACGTAGCGCCGGTAGAAGGCGTCGTCGGGCGTCTCGACGCGGCTGGTGCGATCGGTGAGGTTCACCCGCAGGATGCGGTTCCAGTAGCCGTACGCCATCACTCGCTCCCCCCGGCGCCATGTGCCGACCGGTATGCTAGCGCCTGAGCGCGACGGTTGTCAGCACGGCGCGCCGTGCTGCTGTCACGTGCCCTGCACACGTGGCTTTGCGCGCCCGTCCCGCGAAGCTAGAATGTCCCGTATGCCAGGACGAGATGCGGGACGCGACCGCAACACGACCGTCGAGCGGGCGATCGACGTGCTGCTGTTGTTCGACGAGCAGCACCCGGTGCTCACCGCCGCGGAGGTGGCGCGGCGGCTGGGGATGTCGCGCAGCACCACCTATCGCTATCTCCAGAGCCTGCGCTCGTACCAGTTGGTAGAGGAGGACGAGGCGGGCGGCTACCGCCTGGGGCCACGGGTGTTCCACCTGGCACGGGTGGCCCGCCAGGGCCTGGGGCTGAGCGAGATCGCCCTGCCACTGATGCGCGAGCTGGCGGCGCGGTTCGGCGAGGCCGTGCTGCTGACGCGCCGCGCGGGCAACCATGTGGTGTGCGTCGAGCGGGTCGAGAGCCGGTACCCCATGCGGCTGAGCTACGAGCGCGGTCAGTTGCTGCCGCTGCACGCGGGTGCGTCGGCCAAGGTGATCCTGGCGTTTCTGGCGCCGGCCGAGATCGACGCCGCGCTGGCGCGCCCGCTGCCGCGCTACACCGAGCGCACGGTGACCGAGCCCGAGCGGCTGCGTGCCGACCTGGCAGCCATCCGGGCAGCGGGCTACGCAGTGAGCGAGGGCGAGGTAGACCCGGGCGTGCGCGCCGTGGCGGCGCCGATCCACCACGCCTCGGGCGAGATCGCGGCGGGGCTCACGGTCGTGGGGCCGGCGTTCCGGCTCGACGAGCGCGTCCTGCCGGCCGTGGTCGACGCCGTGCGCGCGGCCGCGCGGACGATCAGTCAGCGGCTGGCCGACATCGAGTAGGGGGGCGATGCGCCCGCGCAGCCGCGACGAGCTAGGTCGCGGGCGGGCGGAGGAAGTCCAGGACACGTTGGAGCAGCGGCGAGAACGGGGGGCCGCTGCGATGGATGAGTTGATACTCCACCAGCAGTGGGCCATGGTCCCACTGGACCTCGCGCAGGCGGCCCTCCGCCAGGTCTGCGGCCACGGTGCTGCGCACGACGATCCCGATCCCTGCCCCGCAAAGCGCGGCCTGTCGCACGCCGTGCGCGGTCGCCAGCTCCATCGCCACGGGGTAGCCCACCAGCCCATTGGCCGCCAGGAGCGTGTCCATCAGCCGTCGCTGGGCGTGCCCCTGCACCCCTGTCACGAAGCGGTGCTGCAGTAGCTCTGCGACGGTGACGCGCGGCGACGCGAACAGCGGGTGCAGCGGGCTTACTACTAGCAACACGTCGTCGCGGTAGAACGGCACCTGCTCCAGCCCCGGGCGTACTTCCAGCGCCAGTGTGAAGGCGAGGTCGCACTCGCCCTGCAGCACCATGGCTTGCAGGCGCTCCGAGATATCGGCCAGGATCGTGAACTGGATGTGCGGGTGCTGCTGCAAGAACGCGCTGAGCCGCTCGGTGAGGATCAGGCTCACCGGCGACACGCTCACGCCGACCGTGAGGTGCCCCCGCTCGCCCCGTGCGAGTTCCGCGAGCGCCCGTCGCAGCTCCTGCGCCCCTCTCACGGTCTGGACCGCATAGGCATACACCACCTCGCCAGCCTGGGTGGGGACGAGGCGCCTGTGCTTGCGCTGGAGTAGTCGCTGGCCCACCTCGTCCTCCAGCGCTCGGAGACGCATGCTAACCGCCGAGGGATTCAGCAGCAGTTGGCGTCCCGCTGCTGTCAGACTGCCAGTTTCCACCACGGTGCAGAACACCGTCAGCCGATGCAGGTTCACCGCCACGCGCGTCCTTTCATGATTTCATGAAGCTATATGTAGCAAAGCGGTGCTTGACGTGTAATATCGCCGGCCGTATGGTAGCCGGGCGGAGCGGCGCTCCGCCCGGCTACCCGGTCCTCATGGTGGGCAAGTGGCGTGGAGCGCCGCGGCCGCGAGGGGAGCATGTATGGAGCTGACGCTACTCGGCACGGGCAACCCGATTCCCGACCCGCACCGGGCAGGCCCGAGCCAGCTGGTGCGGGTGGGCGACGACCGCATTCTGATCGACATCGGCAGCGGCGTCGTACGGCGCTTGGTCGAGGCGGGAGAGAGCCCGCGTGACGTGCACACGGTGCTGGTCACCCACATGCACTCCGACCACACCATCGATCTCGGGCACTTCATCATCACCCGCTGGATCCTGTTCAACGAGCGGCCGCTGACCCTCGTGGGGCCGCCGGGCTTGCGCGAGTACGTGGACACCCTCCTGCGCCTGCTGGACTGGGACATCCGGGTGCGCGGGTTCGAGGACCGGCTGTCGGAGACGGCGCGGCGGATCGAGGTGCGCGAAGTGGCGCCCGGGGAGGCGGTGGAGCGCGACTACTGGCGGGCCACCCCCATCCAGGTCGACCACTGGCCAGTGGAGCACGCGTTCGCCTGGCGGATCGAGAGCGATGACGCCCGGCTGGTGATCTCGGGCGACACGGCGCCCTACGAGCCGCTCGCCGCGGCCGCCGCGGGTGTGGACATCCTGGTCCATGAGGCCTGGCTGACGCCCCAACATGAGCCGGCGCGCCGCTACATGGACCCCGCGAAGGCCGAGGCGTTCATCGCCAAACGCAACCGCTACCACACCAGCACGAAGGAAGTGGGCCGGATCGCGCGGCTGGCGGATCCACGGCTGCTCGTGCTCAGCCATCTGGGGCCGGTGAACGTGGCGCAGGTAGAGGCGGACGTGCGACCGCAGTTCGCGCGGGTCGTCGTCGGCGCCGACTTGCTGCGGTTCGACGTCCGGCAAGCGCGGCAGGCCTGAGCTCGCCGCGCAGGAAAGGGAAGCCGCCGATGCGCAGGCGAATCGCACGACTGCTGGCTGCCGTCACGCTGTTGGCCACCCTGGGCTGCACATCCTCCGCGGCGACGCCGGCCTCCGCCCCCGAAGTCCCTACCTCTGCCACGGCACCGGCGAGCGATCAGGTGTCCGGACCGCCCGCCCGGGTGCAGCTCAACATGCCGTACGCGGGTCGCGGCGTCGCGGGGTTGGCCCATTACCTGGCCCTGGAGGACGGCCTCTATGCCAAGCGTGGGCTGGAGGTCACCAGCCCCAATATCGGCAATCCCCCCACGCTGGTCGCGGCGGTGCTGGGCGGGGAGGCGCCCATCGCTTCCGCAGCCTTGGAGCCCGTCATCACGGCTGCTGCCAGTGGAGCGGAGATCGTGATGGTGGCGTCGAACCTGCACGGCATCGCCATGTCCGTGATTGCCCAGCCGAGCATCCGTACCCCGCAGGAGCTGCGCGGCAAGCGCATCGGCGTGACCGCGTATTCGTCGCCGACCCACACAGGCGCCATGCTCTACCTGCGCTCGCTCGGCCTGGACCCACAGCGCGATGTAGCGGTGACACCGGTCGGCGGCATGCCCGAGATCCACGGCGCGCTGGAGAGCGGGGCGCTGGAAGCGGCAACGATCACGCCACCGCTGAGCTTCGCGCTGGTGCGCGCCGGCTTCACCGAGCTGGCCGACCTCTCGAAACGGGACCTCCCGTACCAGCAAGGCAGCATCGCCACCACCCGTAGCTACCTGCGCCAGCAGCCCGATATCGTGCGGCGGGTCCTCGACGCCTATACCGAGGCCCATCGCGTCATCCTCACGGATAAAGCGGCGGCGCAGCGCGTGCTGGCCAAGTGGGTCGAGGTCACGGATCCCGAAGATCTGGACAAGACCTACGAGATCGCGGTGCGCGGCTTCGGCGGCGGGCCGACGGTCGACCCGGAGGCGGTCCAGACGACCATCGATCTGATCGCCGAGACCACGCCGACCGTCCGCGGGCTGCGCGCCGAGCAGTTCGTCGACAACAGCATCGCCAACGAGGCCGCCGTCCGCTACGGGTTTCCCACGCGTTAGGGGAGGCTGCGGCGCCAGCATCCTGCTGGTCGTGTGTGCCTATCTCGGGGTGGAAGGGGCAAGACATGGGCTATTCGATCTTCCGGCCTACTGGCACCACGTATCACGACCCCACGCGGGCCTTCGCGGGCTACACGCTGTTCACGACACTCGGTGGCGATACCACATACCTGATCGACATGGCTGGTCGGGTCGTCCATACCTGGCAGACGGCCCCACCCCTGCGACCCTACTACGGCTACTTGCTGGAGAATGGGAACCTGCTGCTCCGCTGCACCACAGGCCAGGAGCCCTGGGCGTTAGGCGGCGCCAGCGGGGCGGTGGTCGAGCTGGACTGGGAGGGCCGGGTCCTGTGGCGCTACGAGGATCCGACCCTCCACCACGACCATTGCCGTCTGCACAACGGCAACACGCTCCTGCTGTACTGGGAATGGCTGCCGGAGGAGGTCTGCCGTGCGGTGCAGGGCGGGCAGCCGGGTACCGAACTTGCGGGCAACGGCATGCTGGGCGATGCTCTGCGCGAGGTGACGCCCGACGGGCGCACGGTCTGGGAGTGGCACGCGCACCAGGCGCTCGACCCCGCGATCGACGTGATCTGCCCGCTGGATCGGCGGCAGGAGTGGACGCACTGCAACGCCGTGGAGGAGTTGGCTGATGGCAACCTGCTGCTGAGCTTCCGGCAGACCGACACCGTGGCCACTGTCGACCGGGCGACCGGGCGCGTCACCTGGCGCTGGGGCCGTGGCGTCGTCTCCCACCAGCACGATCCCAACCCGCTGCCGAACGGGCACCTTCTGATCTTCGACAATGGGATGCACCGCGTGGGCAATTCGCGCTCGCGCGTGGTGGAGGTCGAGCCGCGCTCGGGAGAGATCGTCTGGCAGTTCGTCGGCACGCCCCAGGCGTCGTTCTTTAGTGCGAACATCAGCGGCGCCCAACGGCTGCCCAACGGCAACACGTTGATCTGCGAGGGCGCTTGCGGCCGCCTCTTCGAGGTCACGCCGGAAGGGGCGATCGTCTGGGAGTACGTCAATCCCTTCGCCTTCCCGCACCGCGAGGATGCGAGCGCCACGGCGGTGTTCCGCGCCCACCGCTACGCTCCCGGCTCCCCGCAGCTCCGTGGGCGCGAACTCGACTAGCGGTCGGCATGGTTGGGCCTGTCGCCGTCGTGGACGGCGGGCCACCCCGCAGGGCGGTGGCTCCACCAGCGCGCCACGGCTGTAAGGTGGCGGCTCGGGCCGCTTCGCGCGGTCACGCCGCGCTCGGGGGCCCGTCCTAGGGCGTCGGGTCGTAGGCGAGGTTCGGGGCGAGCCAGCGCTCGACCTCCGTGACCAGCATGCCCTTGCGCGCCGCGTAGTCCTCCACCTGGTCGCGGCCGATGCGCCCCACCGCGAAGTAGCGTGCTGCGGGATGCCCGAAGTACAGCCCGCACACCGAGCTGCCCGGCAGCATGGCGCACGTCTCCGTCAGGGCCACGCTCGTGGCCGCCTCCGCGCCCAGGAGGGCGAACAGCGTGCGCTTCTCGGTGTGGTCTGGCTGGGCCGGGTAGCCGGGCGCGGGGCGGATGCCGCGGTAGCGCTCGCGGATCAGCTCGGTGTTGGTGAGCTGCTCGTGGGGCGCGTACCAGTGGCGCCGCGCCTCGGCATGCAGGTACTCGGCGCCGGCCTCCGCCAGCCGGTCGGCCAGGGCGCGGGCCAGGATAGCGGTGTAGTCGTCGTGGCGCGCCTCGTAGTGCGCTACCAGGTGGTCGAGCCCGTGGCCGGCGGTGACCACGAAGCCACCGATGTAGTCCAGCCGCCCGCAGCTCACCGGCGCGATGTAGTCGGCCAGCGCCAGGTTGGGCCGGCCGCCCTCGCGCTGTACCTGCTGCCGTAGCGTGTGCAGCACCACGCGCAGCGGGTGCTCCGGCCCGTGGGGGTAGACGAGGATGTCATCGCCCTGGCTCTGCGCCGGCCAGAACCCGTACACGCCGCGCGCTTCCAGCCAGCCGTGAGCGATGATCTCGTCCAGCAGCGCGCGCGCGTCGCGGTACAGCCGCCGCGCTTCCTCGCCGTAGGTCGGGTCGTCGAGCACGTCCGGGTAGCGCCCGCGCAGCTCCCAGACGTGGAAGAACGGCGTCCAGTCCACGTACTCGGCCAGCAGCGCCAGCGGGATGGGTGCCAGCACGCAGGTGCCCAGGAAGGCCGGCGGCTCCAGCGCTGCGGCGGCCCAGTCGGTGGGGAAGCGGTTGGCGCGCGCCTCGGCCAGCGAGAGCAGCGGGCGGTCGTGGCGCCCCAGGTACTCCTGCCGGCGCCGCTCCTGCTCGGCGGCCACCGCGCGCGCGTAGCTGTCGCGCGTCTGCGGATTCAGGAGCTGGGCCACCACGCCCACCACCCGCGAGGCGTCCGGCACGTGGACCACCGGGTGGTCGTACTGCGGCGCGATCTTCAGCGCCGTGTGTGCCGCGCTGGTGGTGGCACCGCCGATCAGCAGCGGGAGGGTGAACCCCTGGCGACGCATCTCGCCGGCCACGTGCACCATCTCGTCCAGCGACGGGGTGATCAGCCCGGACAGGCCGATGATCGCCGCGCCCCGCTCGCGCGCCGTGGCCAGGATGCGCTCGCAGGGCACCATCACCCCGAGGTCGATGACCTCGTAGTTGTTGCAGGCCAGCACCACGCCGACGATGTTCTTGCCGATGTCGTGCACGTCGCCCTTTACGGTGGCCAGTACGATGCGGGCCTTCCGCCCCCCGTCCGTGGCGTCTCCCCCACCCGTGAGGGAGGGCGGCGCCCGCCGCGCCGCCTCCATGTACGGCTGGAGGTAGGCCACCGCCTGCTTCATCACCCGTGCGCTCTTCACCACCTGCGGCAGGAACATCTTCCCCGCGCCGAACAGGTCGCCCACCACGCGCATGCCCTCCATGAGCGGGCCCTCGATCACCTCCAGCGGGTGCGCCACCTGCCGGCGCGCTTCCTCCACGTCCTGCTCGATGAACTCGGTGATGCCCTGCACCAGCGCGTGAATGAGTCGCTCGCGCACGGTTCCCTGCCGCCAGGCCAGCTCGCGCGCCTTCGTCTTCTCCTCGGCGCGGTAGCCCTCGGCGAACGCCAGCAGCCGCTCGGTGGCGTCCGGCCGGCGGTTGAACAGCACGTCCTCCACCCGCTCGCGCAGCTCCGCCGGAATCTCCTCGTACACGGCCAGCATGCCGGCGTTGACGATCGCCATGTCCAGCCCGGCCTGGATGGCGTGGTACAGGAACGCCGCGTGCATCGCCTCGCGCACGGCGCGATTGCCGCGGAAGGCGAAGGAGATGTTGCTCACCCCGCCGCTGACGCGTGCGCCCGGACAGCGCCGCTTGATCTCGCGCACCGCGTCCAGGAACTCGACGGCGTAGCGGTTGTGCTCCTCGATCCCGGTGCCCACGGTGAGGATGTTGGGGTCGAAGATGATGTCCTCAGGGGGGAAGTCGAGTCGCTCGGTGAGCAGGCGGTAGGCGCGCTCGCAGATGCGCACCTTGTCGGCACAGGTGGTCGCCTGGCCCTGCTCGTCGAAGGCCATCACCACCACTGCGGCACCCAGCCGCTGGATCTCGCGCGCCTGCTCGAGGAAGCGCGCCTCGCCCTCCTTGAGGCTGATCGAGTTGGCGATGCCCTTGCCCTGCAGGCACTTGAGCCCCGCGACCAGCACCGGGAAGCGCGAGCTATCGACCACGATCGGCAGCCGCGCGATCTCCGGCTCCGCGGCCAGCAGGTTCAAGAAGCGCGTCATCGCCGCCTCGCCGTCCAGCAGCGCCTCGTCGAAGTTGACATCGAGCAGGTCGGCCCCGGCGCGGACCTGCTGCAGGGCGACGCGCAGGGCGCCCTCGTAGTCGCCGGCGAGGATGAGCTGCTTGAAGCGGGGCGAGCCCGTAACGTTGGTGCGCTCGCCGATCAGCAGAAAGCCCTTGTCGGGCGTGGCGTTGAGCGGCTCCAGCCCGCTGAGGCGCAGCACGCGCGGCGGGGGCGGGGGCACACGCGGCGGCACCCCGCGCAGGCGCTCGACCAGCGCCGTGATGTGCTCGGGGGTCGTGCCGCAGCAGCCACCCGCGAGGTTCAGCCAGCCGGCGGCGGCGAACTCGCCCATGACGGCGGCGAACTCCTCGGGCGTCTGGTCGTACTCCCCGAGCGCGTTCGGTAAGCCCGCGTTGGGGTGGCAGCTCACGTAGTGCTCGCAGAGCCGCGTCAGCTCGCCGAGGAAGGGCCGCAGCTCGGCGGCGCCCAGCGCGCAGTTGAGGCCCAGTGCCAGGGGGCGCGCATGGCGCACCGAGTTGTAGTACGCCTCGACCGTCTGGCCGGACAACGTGCGGCCCGACAGGTCGGTGATCGTCGCCGAGAGGATCACCGGCAGCCGGCACCCCAGCTGCTCGAAGCAGCGCTCGATAGCGTAGATCGCGGCCTTCAGGTTCAGGGTGTCGAAGCTGGTCTCCACCAGCAGCAGGTCGACCCCGCCTTCGATGAGCGCGGCCGCCTGCTCGCCGTAGACGGCCACCAGGTCGTCGAAGGTGACGGCGCGGTAGGCGGGGTTGCTGACATCGGGCGAGATCGACGCGGTGCGGTTGGTGGGCCCGATGCCGCCCGCCACGAACAGCGGCCGCTCCGGCTGCTCGCGCTGCACCGCCTCGACCGCCTGCCGCGCCAGCCGCGCCGCAGCGAGGTTCAGCTCGCGCACGCGGTCCTCGAGGCCGTAGTCGGCCTGGGAGATGCGGTTGGCGTTGAAGGTGTTGGTCTGGACGATGTCGGCGCCGGCGCGCAGGTACTCGCGGTGGAGCGCCTCGATCAGCGCTGGCTGGGTGAGACACAGCAGGTCGTTGTCGCCCTGGAGCGGGACGGGATGGTCGCGCAGCAGCGCGCCGCGGAAGTCGTCCTCGGTCAGGCGCTGCCGCTGGATCAGCGTGCCCATGGCGCCGTCGAGCACGACGATGCGCTGGCGTAACAGCCCCAAGAGCTGGGCGGCGCTAGCGGTAGTGTAGGCGCGCATCAGCCGGACGACCCCCTCCCACGGGGCGGCGCGGGCCGCGGCCCTGCACGGTGGAACCCGGTGCACCGCCGCGGCCGCCCGCGCGCGGCGACTCCCTGCACCTTACCAGCCCGGGGCGGCGCAGGGCAACCGCGGCGCGCCCGATCATCCAGGTCCGCCTGGAGCCAACGACGTCGTTGGCTCCAGCCTCTATGCGACGTACGATGCGCACGCGCCGGTGGGCGCCGAGTCGGAGGAGCTGCTGGTCGCCCGTTACGAGATAGTCTGCCGCGCCCTCCGCGAGATCGCCGGCCTGCCCGTCACCGGCTACGAGATCCAGGTGGCGACGCACCAACCCGCCGGCTGCGGGCGAGACGCTTACCGCCCGTCCGTCGCCTCAGCTCGCGGGGGTGGGGCGCCTGGCGAAGAACGTGCGTGCCTCTGGTGGCACCCAGAGCAGCAGCAGCGTGCCCAGCCGAAGCAGAGTGCTAACGACTTGCTCACCGATCACGTACGGGACCTCGTTCGGAAGCACTGCCGATGCGCTGCCCACGAAGCCTAGGCCAGCGGCGATGCCGAGAACGAAGAGCACCGAAGCGATGCTCCGTGCCGCGACGCTGCCGTCGCGGCACCTGAGGCCGAGCCAGGCGTACAGCACCGCGAGGACGAGGTGGACGGCCAGGCCGCCGTACACGGTCCCGTTGGCGGTCTGCTCGACGGCGGCGCCCGCCCACTCGGGGTGGGCGCGGCGCGTTGTCTCGATCACCTCGGCGCGGTGGAGGACCAGCAGCGCCCCGACGAGCAGTTGCAGTAGCACCAGCAAGGCGAAGCCCAGCATCGCCACGTCGATCGCTCTGGGACGCTTCGGCGGGCGCAAGGTTACCGCCATACGTCGGTGTCCAGGACCGCTCGGATCACGGGGGGGTGCCCCACTCGCGCTGTCTGTCGGGGCGTACTTCGGCCACCGCGGCCGCTTTGCTTTCCCGGTTGCCCGCCGACATGCCTAAATGCGCCTATCTCTTGGTCGTGTTACGCCATACGATACCATGTGGGGCCCCGCTTCTCGGGTAGCCCTGAGAGCAACCGGCTTATCGAAGTGAGTGGGCCGCGGCCTCGGCCACCTGCCGTGCCGCCCAGCCCGCGCCCGACACGAACCGGAACAGCGGTCCATGGCTCTCCGCCGCCACGGCGCCGATCATGTGCAGGCCCGGCACCGAGGTCTCGAAGCAGTCGTTGAGCAGCGGGTAGCCGCAGCGGGTCCGAATGGTCGCGCGGAGTTCCTCGGCCAGGAGATCGTAGGCCGCGAGGCTCACCTGGTACCCCGTCGCCAGCACCAGGTGATCCGCGGTTCGCTCCGATCCATCGCTGAGCCCCAACCGCAGCGTGTTCCCGTGCACCGTGACGCGGCGGATCTCGCGGCCGTAGGTGATGCGCACGTCCGCCAGCCGGCCGCGCAGCCAGCTCGACCCTGCCGGCCGGATCGAGCGGTAAGCGATCGCGTGCTGCCAACGGTGGGGTAGCAGGCGGAACAACGGGGGCCGCGTGACGATCTGATTGAGCCCGAGAGGCCCCACATCTTGCGGCGGGTAGAGTGGCTTGCGCAAGGGGCCGAGCAGCTTCTTGAACGCGGCTCCCCGTAGCCAGATGATCCGCTGGCGGCGGGTGACGATCTCGACATCGGCGCCCGCCTCGTGCAGCAGTGCCGCGCTCTCCAGGGCACTCTGTCCGGCACCGACCACCACGACCCGGCGCTGCGCGAATCGTGGGGGCTCTCGCAGTTGAGCCGAGTGCAGGGCCAACTCCGGCGGCAAGCCCTGGAACTGCCGGGGCACGAAGGCGGCCTTGCCGATCCCTGTGGCCACGACCACCCGCGGCGCCCGTAGTGCCTCGCCGTCGTCCAGATGGACTATGAACCCCTGCGCGTCCCGCTCCACGCGGGTGACCTCACGCGGGTCCAGCCGGCTGGCGACCTGGTCGCTGAACCACAGCCCGTAAGCGACGTAGCGCTCGAGCGGGATCGGCTGGGCGATCGCGACCCCGGCCGCGCGCTGGTATGCTTCGAGCGTGTAGCGGTGCTGGGGATCGGCGATATGCGACGCCTCCCAGCTAGAGCGCAGCTTCATACCCCGCGGCATGTGCTCTTGCCAGAAGCTCATGGGCCGTCCGAACGTCGTGCTCGGGATTGCCTTGCTGGCCAGGTGGGCGGTCAGCGCGAGCCCGTAGGGACCGGCCCCGATTACGGCCACCTCGGTTTGCGACGAGCCATCGCGGTCTAGCCTGCCCATTAGCTACCTTCCATAGCGCTTGAGAAAGTCGAGCCAGTTCAGCGAGCACAGGTCGCCGGTGATCGCCAGTGCCGACTGGTAGGCTCCGGGCCAGTAGTTGAGCTTGACGATGGGCCTTCGAAGCTGCTTGCCCCTGACGAGGTCGCGCTCGAACTGCGCGAGGTCCTCCATCCCCGCCTGCGGGAATTCGGCCGCGTACGCTCTGCCCTCGACGCGCACCTCCGCGGCGAAGCCATCGGCCCGGAGTTTCTCGACGACCTGGAGCGCCGCGCGGCCGTGTACCCCGATGCCTGGCCAGCCCCCCGGGGCCAGGGTCAGGGACCGCACGCCTTCAAGCGGGATAGGCGCGGGCGAGTCCGGGGCGAGCAACTGGAGCGCCGCCCCGGTTAGGGGTGAGGCCGTCACGCGATAACTCTCATCGACGGCCTCGACCGTCAACGTTGCCTGCGCCCTCGCTCGCCACCAGGTGGCGAGCTGCTCCAGACTGGCGATCCAGATTGGGAGGCCGCGCGCGGTATGCAGAACGCGCTGCAGGGGGAGCTGGAAGTGGTAGACCCGTTCGGGGTGGAGCTGGAGCACCAGCAGCTCCCCGACGTCATGAGTGCGACGCAGCATCTCCAGCCAGATCGACGCGCATTGCTGGGCGGATAGGTTCAGGCGGTCGATCAACAGCTCGTCATCCGGCAGCGCCGTCGGAAAGAACACCGTGGACTGCTCCAGGCGGGGCAATGCCAAATGCCGCTCGTACGGGAGCGGGTTGTAAAACGTGAGAGCACGCGTCCAGATCAGACGTTTCGCACGCGGTAGACGTCGGACCAGGCCAGTGGGATAGGCAATCGATGCGCTTGCATCCCAAAGAAACGAGTGGGCCTTCACCGCTGCAACGGTACCGCTGCCCGATAGCAGATACGGACTACGCCAGCCGTCCGAGCGCAGCCCGAGTGCTGAAAACAGCGCGACAGCGTTTTCCACACTCGCTATCTGGAAGGCAACCGGGCGATGCCGATAATTCACGTGACGCAAGCCGTGTACGCCCAGCTCGACATGCTCGGTGGGCAGATGCTCGACGATATGGGGATGATCGTGGGCGACGCTGGCGACGATGGTCCAGGTGGCTGGCGCGTCGTGACGGCGCAGGAGCTGCTTGTAGCACTCGATCTTGACGAGCATGGGGTCGATGCTCCAGCCGAACCGTTGGCTGATCAGCATCCCTCGCCGCAGGAAGGTGAGGAGGCCACGCGAAGAGAGCGGATGCAGGACGGTGTACGGGCCTACTGTGGCTGTGGGCGGGGCCTGGGTAGCGGGGGCACGGTTGGGTGGTATCAATGACCCGCTCCCGTACACTGGGCGAGACCGCGCTGGACAGATTGCCCTCTGAGGAATGATTATCGGGGACACGATATTTTGATGGCAAGCGCTGTGGCGAACCGCCGAGAATGCTGTATGGCTGCTGAGACACGGGGGCGGCCAGCGAGAAGAAGGGCGCTAGCGCGAGTTGGGCGAGCGGCTAGGGAGGGCAGGCAGTGGCGAGGACGTTCGCCGCGCAGCGACGCCGCGGGGCGCTAGTCATCGGCGGGGACTACGTGGGGCTGGGCGTGGTGCGGAGCCTCGGCCGGCGGGGTATCCCCGTCTGGGTGCTCGACGACGAGGTTCCGATTTCGCTGGCGTCGCGCTACACCCGGAAGAAGCTCCCCTGGCCGCGGGACGAGCGGGCGCAGGTGGACTACTTGCTCTCGGTGTGCTCCCGCTACGATCTGGACGCCTGGCTGCTCTATCCGACGCGGGACGAGACCGCGGCGGTCATCGCGCGGCACCACGACGTGCTGGCCGAACGCTACACGCTCACCACGGCGCCCTGGGCCAGCCTGCAGTATGCCTACGATAAGCGCTTGACCTATCAACTCGCCGCGCAGCTCGGAATCCCCCATCCGAAGACGCTCCATGGCATCGACCCGGGTGATCGGCGCCAGCTCGATCTGGATTTCCCGGTCATCCTGAAGCCCGCGATCAAGCATCTGTTCTACAACCAGACGCGCGACAAGGCCTGGCGCGTGGATAGCCGTGCCGAGCTGGTAGCGCGATACCGCGCGGCGAGCGCGATCATCGACCCCGCACAGATCCTGATCCAGGAGCTCGTGCCCGGGCGGGGGCACACCCAGTACTCCTTCGGGGGCCTCTGCTGGGAGGGCGAGGTCCTCGCTTCGGTCGTGGCCCGACGGCTGCGCCAACACCCGATGGACTTCGGACACGCGAGCACGTTCGTAGAAACGGTGGAGGCGCCGCAGGTCGAGGCGGCGGCGCGGCGCTGGCTGGCGGCGCTGCGCTACTCCGGGGTGGTCGAGATCGAGTTCAAGTACGATGCGCGGACCGACGAGTACAAGCTGCTGGACGTGAACCCACGCTTCTGGGGGTGGCACACGCTCGCGGCGCGGGCCGGCGTGGACTTCCCGTATCTGCAGTGGCGCCTAGCAACCCAGCAGCCGGTGAAGCCGCGGTGTGCACGGCCCGGCGTACGTTGGGTGCGCATGGTGACCGATCTCCCCACTGCGGCAGGCGAGATCGTCCAAGGCAAGCTGAGGGTCGGCACCTACCTGCACTCGCTGGCGCCGCCGGTGCAGTTCTCCGTGCTAGCCTGCGACGATCCCGCCCCCGCCCTGTTCGAACTGCTCCTGCTTCCCTATCTGTTCAAGCAACGCGGGTTCTAACGTTCGCCGCGCGCCTCGCGCTTGCGGCCTGACGCCGTTCTTATGTGGACTTGATGCGCCGCACGTTACAGTCCTAGTGGAGGGGGCAGCAGCGAGGAGGAGTGCATGTCGTTGTGGCGCGAGGCAGTGTTGGGCGTCACGCGGCAGCCGCGCGTGCAGCAGTTCGTCGTCGAGCACGCGCTGGTGCGGCCGCTGCGCGATCGGTTCGTGGCCGGCGAGACCCTCGAGCAAGCGTTGTCCGTGGCGCACGCGCTGGCCGCGGCCGGCTTCCGGCTCTCGCTCGACCATCTCGGCGAGGAGGTCGACAGCCCCGAGGCGGCCGAGCGTGCCGTGGACGACTACCTCGCCGTGGTGGAGGCGATCGCTCGCGAGCGGCTGCCCAGTGGCATCTCCATCAAGCTCACCCAGCTCGGCCTAGCGCAGGACCCGGCGGCCTGCCAGGCGCGGCTCGAGCGCCTGCTGGCCACGGCCCAGAGGGCCGGCGTGTTCGTGCGTGTGGACATGGAGGGCTCGGTGTACACCCAGGCCACGCTCGACCTGGTACGCGCCGTCTGGCCGCGTTACCGCAACGTCGGGGTGGTGCTCCAGGCGTACCTCCACCGCACCGCGCGAGATCTGCGCGCCGTGCTGGCCGAGGGGATCAGTGTCCGCCTGTGCAAGGGCGCCTACGCCGAGCCGCCGACGATCGCCTACGCTTCGAAGGCGGCGGTCGATGCCAACTACGCGCGCCTGCTGCGCACCCTGCTGGCTGCCGAGCCGTATGCCGCGATCGCTACGCACGACGAGGCGCTGATCGCCCGGGCGCAGGCGCTGGCCGCCCAGTTCCAGCGGCCGCGCGATCGCTTCGAGTTCCAGATGCTGTACGGTGTGCGGCGCGACCTGCAACGGCACCTGCTGGAGCAGGGCTACCGCGTGCGCATCTATCTACCCTACGGGGCCGAGTGGTACCCGTACCTCACCCGCCGGCTGGCCGAGCGGCCGGCCAACCTGCTGTTCCTGGCGCGCGCGCTGTGGGCCGAGCGCAACGGCCGCGGCGCCGAGGCGGCCTAGCGCGCCAGCGGGCGGCTGCCAGCGCGGGCGGCCGCCGGCTATACTGAGGGCCGTGACCGGCGACTAGCCGGCGGGGGGTGCCGATGCCTGCCGCGCGGCGCGGTGCGGTCCGATGAGGCGGCTGCCCGATCTCCGCCTGCACCTGGCCGTGGTGCTGCTCAACGCGGGCGACGGGATCGCCGGCACGTTGGTGCCGCTGTACCTCGACCAGCGCGGCTACGCGGTCGAGCTGATCGGTGTGCTGGTCGCGCTCTACGCCGTCGCCGGGCTGGTCTCGCGGTTGCCCAGCGGGGTCATCTATCGCCCACGGCGGGCCGCGCCGTTGATGTACGTCGCGCTCGCGCTCCAGGTGGTCGCCACCGCGCTGTATCCGGTTCCTGCCGACGCGTTCCTGCTGGGCGTGGTGCGCGTGGTGCACGGCTTCGCCGTGGGGATGGCGACCACGGTGAACATGGCGACGTTCATGGACAGCCTGGCCACCGACGGCCATCGCCATCGCCATCTGGCCGGCTACGCCAGCGCGCTCGCCGTCGGCTACACCATCGGAGGCCTGGCCGGCGGCCTGCTCGGCTACTGGCTGGACTACGCGGGGGCCTTCGTCTGCGCCGCCGGCTTCCCGCTGCTGGCCGCGTGCTGCGTCACCTCCCCGCCCGAGCGCGTCACGGCGGCCGAGCAGCCCCAGGCCCCTACATCCGTTGCAGCGCGGCTCGCCCGCTTGGTGGCGGCCATCGCGCACCCCCAGGTGGCGCTGGTGTCGCTGGTGTCGTTCTTCCTCGCCGTGCTCCACGCCTTCGCCCAGACCTTCGTGCCGCTGTACGCCGCCAACGTCGGGCTGAACCTGGCGGAGATCGGCGTGTTGCGGGCCGCGCACTCGGCGACCAACGCGCTGGCGCGCCCGTTCTGCGGCGAGTTGACCAGCCGCTTCGGCTACCAGCGTGTCACCGTGGTCGGCCTGGCCGTGCTGGCAGCGGTGTTGGCGCTCACGCCGTGGCAGACGGGGCTGTTGGGCTTGACCGCGCTGTTCGTGGGCGTGGGGCTGTGCCGCGCCGCCGTGCTCGTGGCCAACACCGTGAGCGTGGCCGACGTCGAGGAGGGCGCGGTGAGCCGCGGGGTGGCTGTTGCCGTGTACAACGCGGCGCGCGACCTGGGTGTCATCGTGGGGCCGGTGGCCGGCGGGTTCCTGGCCGGTGCGCTGGGGCTACGGGCCTTCTTCTGGGTCGGCCCGCCGCTCGTGCTCGCCCTGTACGCGCTGCTCCAGTGGCTCACGCTGCGCGGCCAGCGCGGGCTTCCTGCCGCGCTGGCCGAGGAGGGGCCGGCGACCGGCGGCTCTTCCTAGAAGCGCTCGGCGACCGCTTTGGCCTGCAGGAAGTTGAGCAGATGGTCCGGCCCGCCCGCCTTGGCGTCGGTCCCGCTCATGTCGAAGCCGCCGAACGGGTGGACGCCCACTAGCGCGCCGGTGCACTTACGGTTGAAGTACAGGTTGCCAACGTGGAACTCGCGCCGGGCGTACTCCAGGCGCGCGCGGTCGCGCGAGTACACCGCCCCGGTGAGGCCGTAGACGGTGCCGTTGGCGAGGGCGATCGCCTGGCGGAAGTCGGGCGCCCGCAGGAAGGCGACCACCGGCCCGAAGATCTCCTCCTGGGCGATGCGCGCGTCGGGTGCCACGTCGGCGAACACGGTCGGCTGGACGTACCAGCCAGCGCCGTCGCCGGGCTCGCCGCCGTGCCGCAGCCGGCCCTCGCGGCGACCGACCTCCAGGTAGTGCAGCACCTTCTCGTACTGCGCTCGGTCGATCAGCGCGGCCACGTCGGTCGCGGGGTCGCGGGCCGGACCGACGCGCAGCGCCGCGGTCCGCTCCACCACGTGCCCCAGCAGGGCGTCGTACACCGCATCGAGCGCCACCACCCGCGAGCAGGCCGAGCACTTCTGCCCCTGGTAGCCGAAGGCGCTGGTAACGATCCCTGCCGTGGCGGCATCGAGGTCGGCCGTCTCGTCGACGACGATGGCGTTCTTGCCGCCCATCTCGGCCACCACGCGCTTCAGCCAGCGCTGGCCAGGCTGCACCTGCGCCGCCAGCGCGTACAGGTGCGCGCCCACCTCGCGGGAGCCCGTGAAGCTGACGAAGCGCGTGCGCGGGTGGGCGGCCAGCCGGTCGCCGACCTCCGCGCCCGAGCCGGGCAGGAAGTTCACCACCCCGGGCGGCACGCCCGCCTCGGCCAACAGCTCGACGAACCGCGCGGCGACCACAGGCGCCAGGCTGGACGGCTTGAGCACCACCGTGTTGCCGGTCACGATGGCGGCGCTGGTCATGCCGCACAGGATGGCCAGCGGGAAGTTCCACGGGGTGACCACCAGGCCGGCGCCCAGCGGCTCGTAGTGCAGCTCGTTCTCCTCTCCCGCTGTGTAGGGCAGCGGCACAGGGCCGGCCAGGCGCACCATCTCGCGGCCGTAGTACTCCAGAAAATCGATGGCCTCGGCCGTGTCGGCGTCTGCCTCCGGCCAGGTCTTGCCCACCTCGTACACCAGGAGGGCCGAGAAGAGGTGCCGCCGCTGGCGCAGCAACGCTGCCGCGCGCCACAACACGCGCGCCCGCCCCTCGGGCGCTAGATGCGACCAGTCGGGGTAGGCGTCCCAGGCGGCCGCGAGCGCACGCTCGGCCAGCTCCGGGGTGGCGCGGGCCACGCGGCCCACCTGTCGCCCGCGTTGACAGGGGTCCTCGGAGACGATCCAGGCGCCCGTGTACACCGGCTCGCCGCCGATCACCAGCGGGTAGTCGCGGTCGAACTCGCGCTCGACCCGCGCCAGGGCCTGCTCGAACGCCACGCGGGCCGCGGGTTGCGTGAAATCGGTCAGGGGCTCGTTGCGAAACGGAGCCAGCATGGTGTGCCTCCTTGCACCACCGCCGCGCGCTGGCCACGCCGCCAGCGTGCGTACGCTGCACAGGAAAATTATAGGCCGCCGCGCCGGGGTTGCTGGACGGGCTTGCAGGCGCTATCTACCTAGCACCACGATCGAGGGCCGACGGGAGGGCACGATGGCCGAGACGGTGGAGCGGGCGGCTGGCGACGGCACCGGGGCGGGCGAGCTGGTGTTCGGCATCTTCGATTGGGTCGATGCGGACGGGGGCCCGCTGGGCCAGCTGTACGAGCGCCGGCTGCGCATGCTGGAGTACGCGGACCGCGCGGGCTACTGGGGCTACCACGTGGCAGAGCATCACGGCACGCCACTGGGCATGGCGCCGTCGCCCAGCGTGTTCCTGGCCGCCGCGGCCCAACGCACCCGCCGCCTCCGGCTCGGCCCGATGGTGTATGTCCTACCCTTGTACAACCCCATGCGGCTGGCCGAGGAGATCGTGATGCTCGACCATCTCAGCGGCGGCCGGCTGGAGCTCGGCATCGGGCGCGGCTCGGTGGCCTGGGAGCTGGACATGCTCGCCGTGGACGCCGCTGAGATCAAGGGACGGTACGACGAGGGCCTGGCTGTCATCCTCGCGGCGTTGACTACCGGCGAGGTCACCTTCGAGGGGCACTACTACCAGTTCCGTGGCGCCACGCTGCCGGCCGGACCGGTGCAGCGGCCCTACCCGCCGCTGTGGTACCCCACCAGCAACCCGGCCACCGTGCCCTGGCTGGCCGAGCAGGGCTACAACACGCTGTTCAGCTTCAACACGCCCACTCTGGAGGAGACGCGCCGCCGTCTCGACTTGTATCGGGCGCACCGCGGCAAGGCGGCGCACAACCCCCACCGCGTGAACCCCCATGTCGCCGTGCCGAAGTACGGCATGGCCCGCAAGGTGTACGTGGCGGAAACTGACGCCGAGGCCCACCGCGTGGCCGCGGCGGCGCTGGACCGCTTCCGCCACAACTTCACCTACCTCCACGAGCGCCACGGCGTGCACACCTTCACCGAGCGCCTGGGCGACTTCGCGGCCTGCCTCGAGCGCGGCACGCTGTTCGCCGGGGCCCCGGCCACCGTGGCCGCGCGGATCAGCGCGTTCCTGGCCGGCACTGGCGGCAACTACTTCGCCGGCTGCTTCGCCTGGGGCGACTTGACGGACGAGCAGGTGCTGCGCTCGCTCCACCTGTTCACCACGGCGGTGATCCCGGCCGTGCGCGCCCAGCTCGCCGCCATCACGCCGGCACCCCAGATCGCTGCCCGGGCAGGCGACTGAGACGCAGGCGGGCGTAGCCCTGGAACGTGATCGCCATCTCGCCCTGGCGCCGCTCCGGTAGGCCCAACCACTCCTTGACGTGTTCGTGCCCGGCCAGCATCCCTGGCGCGTCGGTCCAGCCGTAGACGAACAGGAGCCGCCGTGGGTTCTCGAGATCCTGGTGCAGGTGCTGGAACACGAAAGCTGGCAGGCGTTGCAGGCGCGGCCACAGGGCCCGGCGACGCTCGATCTCGACCGCGGCCGTGGAGTGCACCAGGTCCACGAGAATCGCGCGCACGAGTTCGGCACAGCGACCGGCGTCCTCGATCACCGACACCCGTTGGAAGAATCCCCGCGTGGCCGGCTCCACGGACAGGGCGTCGAGCGCGCTGTAAGCAGGATCGTTGCCCATGCTAGCCCAGTACGCCGCGCGGCTCGTCCACTCGGCCATGAAGTAGAACCGGTCCGGGTCGTCGAGCTGCTGGAGGATGCGGGCCGCGCGGAAGCTGGCGTCGCGGGCGAACCGCGTGGCGAACAGCTCCCGTGCCGTCCGGAGTAGTCGCTCCCCCGCGCCAGGTTGCGCACGCCGTCCGATGACGACTGTCACGCTCATCAGGCCCACCCGCGCGCCTTGAGCCCTCTTGCCAAGCATTATCGGTCGGGGAGCGCGAGTGCACTAGGCCCCTGCCACGGGGACGGGCGAGCGGATGGCCGCCGCGCGACCCGCCGGCTATCATTCGATACCAACACCATTCGCTCTGAGGCGACCGGCGAGCGCAACGGCCGGAGCTCTGAGTCGCTGCCCTTGGAGCCAGAGGAGGAGGCATGGCTGCTGTTGGCCGCACGCTGATCTGGAACGGCACGCTCATCGATGGGACCGGTGCCCCGCCGCGCCCCGCCACCTCGGTGCTCATCGAGGGCAACCGCATCGTTGCGGTCGGGTCGGAGCTGCGCCCGCAGGACCTCAACGGCAGCCAGCCGCTTACCGTGGTCGACGCCACCGGCCTCACCATCATGCCCGGCCTCATCGACGCCCACTGCCACCTCACCTATGGCGAGGTGCGCACCGAGGAGGAGCTGGACCTGTACGCCAGCCTCGAGTACCGGGCTATCCGCGCTGTCTGGAATGCCCAGAAGGTGCTGCGCGCGGGGGTGACCTCCATTTCGGATCCCGGCGGCAGCGGCTACGTGGGCGTGGCCGTGCGCGACGCCATCCTCGCCGGCATGTTCCCCGGCCCGCGTATGACCACCGCCGGCCGCTTCCTGAGCACCAGCAACAGCATCGCCGACTACTACCCCGAGTGGGTCGGCGTGCCGGACTCCAGCAGCGGCGTGCTGGTCAACACCAAAGACGCCATGGTCGACGAGGTGCGGCGCCAGATCAAGAGCGGGGTGGATCTGATCAAGATCGGCGACAGCATGTTCGGCCAGCACCAGGCGTTCGCCGACGACGAGGTGGCGCTGATCACCGAGACGGCCCATCGCCTCAAGCGCCGCGTGACGATCCACGCGCGCGGGCCCGGCGAGGTCGCGGCCGCGATCAAGGCCGGGGTGGACTGGATCATGCACGGCGAGTTGATGACCGACGAGGTGCTGGACATGCTCGTCCAGTCCGGCATCCCCCTGTGCCCCACCCTCACGCTGGTGGCCAACACCGCCCACTGGGGCGAGCGCGTGGGCGCCTCGCCACGCCGCGTCTACTTCTACGCCAAGCATCTGGAGAAGGCTGCCGAGACGCTGACCAAGGCGCGCAAGGCCGGCGTCCCGTTCATGGCCGGTACCGACAGCGGCTTCGCCATCACGCCCTACGGCCACTGGCACGCCCGCGAGCTGGAGCTGCTGGTGGATTATGTCGGCTTTACGCCCCTGGAGGCGATCAGCATCGGCACGCGCAACAACGCCCGCGCCCTGAACCTCGCCGGCGAGCTGGGCACTATCGAGGTGGGCAAGCTCGCCGATCTCCTCGTGCTCGATGGCGACCCCGTCCGCAACATCCGCGTGCTGCAGGACCGCGCACGCCTGCGCGCCGTGTACAAGGACGGCCAGTCGGTAGACCTCAGCGGCCCGTGGCCCGAGCGCACCGTGTGGCCGCACGAGCGCGCGCTGATCGCCGCCCGCGAGGAGCTGTACTGGGAGGACGTGTATCCCAGCGAGGCGGTGCGCGAGGCGATCACCAGCCGCCTCCAGACCGACTTGGCGCTGGAGCCGACCGAGGTCCGCGAGTAGCGCGCCGGCTGGGGCCGCGCGATGGGCGAGCAACGCAGCGCGCCGCGGCCGCCGGCCCCCGCGCGCCCAGAGGGCGCGGTGCCCGCCCCCCGGCGCATCTCGGCCGCTGGTGTTGCCCTGCGCGACCCGCTGCCGGCGGCAGAGTGGCACTGCGACGCCACGCCGGCCGAGTTCCACCGCTTCGCCGCGCTTAGCTCCACGGCCCAGATGTGGGGCTACCTGCGGCGGTTGGCCCAGCGCTACCCGCGGCGGGTGCGCCTGGAGGTCGTGGGGCGCAGTGAGCGCGGCGTCCCGCTCGTCGCGGTGCAGGTGGGGGAGGCCACGGCGCCATTGCGCGCGCTGCTGTTCGCCCAGCAGCACGGCAACGAGCCGGCGGGCAAGGAGGCCTGCCTGCTGCTGGCGCGCGAGCTGGTCGCCGGCTCGCTGGCGCCACTCCTGGAGCACCTCATGGTCTGGCTGGTGCCGCAGGTCAACCCGGACGGCGCCGCCGCGCAGCAGCGACTCAACGCCGCCGGGCTCGACCTCAATCGCCAGCACCCGCTGCTCCGTGCGCCGGAGCAGCGCGCCCTCTACGGGCTGTTCCACCGCGTGCGCCCGCACCTGACGATCGACATGCACGAGCTGTGCGTGGAGAAGGCGCGCTTCGCCGCCCACGGCATCATGGCCGCCTACGACCTGATGGCCGAGGGGCCCACGCACCTCAACCTCAGCCCCGAGCTGCGCGCGCTCGGCCAGCGCCTGCTGGAGCACGTCGCGCGGCGGCTACACGAGCGGGGCTTCGCCTTCCACCGCTACCTCGTGCACCGCGACGCCGTCGGTCCCCTGGAGGACGTCTTGCGCTACAGCACGCTGGACGTGGACGACGGGCGCAACACCCCGGCGCTGTTCGGTGCCCTCGCGTTCCTCACGGAGGCCATGCGACACCGCGACCCGGTGGCACGCCTCGAGCGGCGCGTGCGCGCTACCTGCGCGGCGGTCGCGGCGATCCTGGAGTACGCCGCCACGCACGCGGGAGCCGTCCGCGACCAGGTGCGGGCCGAGCGAGGGCGCCTGGCCGCCTGGGGCGATGCGCCGGTGGTGCTGCGCGGGTGCTACCGCGTCGCCGTCCGCGAGCCGCCGCTGCGCGTCGCCTACCGCGACCTGGCGTCAGGCCGCGAGGGCGAGCACGTGCTCCCACACGCCCGCACCGCCCCGGCTGTCGTGCTGGCGCGTCCCCTGCCGCGCGCGTACTGGCTCGACGTGCCCGCCCTGGGTGCCGCCGGCGCGACCCTGCTGGCCGCGCTGGCCGGCCACGGCGTGGAACTCACGCGGCTGCGCACCCCCACGCACGCCCGCGTCGGCCATTTCCGCGTGCGGGCTATCGACGCGGGCGAGAACGGCCGCCGGCCAGCTCGCGTGCGGCGATTCGAGAACGCTATGCTCGTTCCGGCGGGCGCGCTGCTGCTCGACCCGCGCCAGCCCGGCGGGCTGCTCGCCGCGCTGCTGCTGGAGCCCGAGGCGACCGATGGCCTGCTGGGACGTGGCCTGTGGCCGTGCGCCCCTGGAGCCCGCTACCCGGTGCGCCACCTGCTCCACTAATGCGCGCTTTCCGGCGCTCGACCGCAGGGGACAGCGTGGGGAGCGTCTCAGCGATACGCTAAGCTACGATCGTGTCCCTCAACACGGAGGAGGCGGCGATGGCCCTGATCAACGGCATCGAAGTGCTCACTACCTTGGAGGAGCGGGTAGCACCCGCCCACACGGCGCTGCTCGTGGTGGACATGCAGAACGACTACTGCGCCCCGGGCGGCGCCGCCGACCGCGACGGCCGCGACATCAGCCTGGCGCAGGCGATCGTCCCCCACCTGCGCGCCCTGGTCGAGGCCGCGCGGGCGGTAAGCATCCCGGTGCTCTGGGCCCAGTACACGCTCGGGCCGGGTACCGCCGGCCTGTCGGGCCCGGAGCTGCTGCGCCGCGGGCACAACTTCAAGGGGGCCGCCGCCACCATCAAGGGCACCTGGGGCCACGCCATCATGGACGGCCTCGGCTATCGCCCCGACGAGGACCTGGCGTTCGAGAAGCGGCGCCTCTCCTGCTTCGTCGGGACCGAGCTGGACCTCTACCTCCACAGTCGCGGCATC
>JADGHJ010000018.1 GCA_019686175.1 Chloroflexota bacterium
GTTGGGGGCGGTGGGCGCCGGGCTCGAGGCGGGAGCGGGGCTGCAAGCGACAAGCAGCGCAGTCAGGAGCGCCAGGACAGAGGCACTGCGCATAACAATCCTCTCCGTGCGTTCGTTGTGGAGTCGGAGGGGTTGTGGCGTGCCTACGGTCAGTCACCGTCGGGACGCGCCTTCATTGTAGAGTGTCCGGAGGCGGGTCACCATTGCCTTGCATGGCCCGCACGTCCCGTTGCGGGGGCGCCATGTCCGACACGATCCAACCCGGCAGCGCGGCCCAGCGGCCAGCTCCCTCGCGCGTCTCCTCGCCCACTCCGCCGTTCCTCTGGGCGGCGGTCTTGGTCGCGGCGCTGCCCGGCTTCGCACTGGGCGGCGCACTGTTCGGCCACCACGCGGGCATCTGGTGGGCAGCAGCCGCCCAGGCTCATGGCCACGCCCAGCTGTTCGGCTGGGCGGGCCTGCTGGTGATCGGGGTGACCCTGCACTTCCTGCCGCGCTTGCGCGGCACATCGCTGCAGGCACCGTGGCTGGTGCCCTGGGTGCTGAGCCTGTACGGGGGCGGGATCGTGCTGCGCGTCGTCGTCCAACCGCTGGCGCCCTTCGCCCCGGCGCTGGCGCCGCTGCTGCCGCTGTCCGCCCTGCTGGAGCTGGCTGGCGCGCTGCTGGCGGGAAGCATCGTCGTGCGATCGGTGCTGTCCGGGGTGCCATTGGCCCAGCGCCCCGGCTTCATACAGGTGGTGCCCTGGCTAGCGGCTACGCTCGTTGGGCTCCTGCTGGGGCTGGTGGCCAACCTGCTGGCGATGTTGGGCGCGGCGACCGACCCTCTGGCCCTGGCGCCGCTCCCCTGGCAGCCGGCCACGCTGCTGCTGGGGCTCTACGGCTTCTTAGTGTGTATCTCCGTGGCCATGTCCGCGCGCACGCTCCCCCTGTATCTGCGCGTGCGTCCAGCGAGTGCCAGCGGGCTGAACATCGTGCTGGCCTTGCTGGTGGCGGGGCTGATACTACGGTTGGTGGCCGCGCGGGAAGCCCCGCCGTGGCTCGGCGCGGTGGGACAGCTGGTGCTCGCCGCGGCGCTGGTCGGGGCGTGCTGGCAGGTCGATGCGCCGCTGCTGCGTACGCGCGCCGCCATTCTCGCAGAGGCACGCCGCCGCGCGGAAGCCTATGGCCAGGCGCCACGCCCGCTGACAGAGAGCGAGCGGGGCTATCTCCCAGCCGAGCTGCTCGTGCGCTCGGCCTATGCCTGGCTGCTGGTGGCGGCGCTGCTGCTGGTGGTGGGTGGACTGGCCGCGCCGTTGGGCTTTCCGGCGCCGCCCGCCGACGCCGAGCGCCACGCGGTAGGCGCCGGCTTTATCACCCTGCTGATCTTCGGCGTCGGGGTGTACTTGCTGCCCGGGTTTCGCGGGCGCCGCATCGCTAGCTTCCGCCTGGTCTGGGCGACGCTGTGGCTGGGCAACCTGGCAGCGCTGCTGCGGGTCGCGCCGATCCTGCTACTGTGGGCGATGGGCGCGGTCGGCAGTGTCCCTACCGGTCGCGTGCTGCTCGGGCTCGCCAGCCTGGCGGGCGTGCTCGACCTGATCGCCGTCTTGCTGTTCGCACTGAACCTGTGGCGGACCTGGCGCTAGCCTGGGGCGGAGCCAGGCAGTCCGGCCCGGACGCCGTGGGACCCTGGGGAGTTACCCCTGGGAATGCGACAAGCCGGGGCGATCCAACTGGATCAAGAATTCGTGAGCCCCACCTAGGCCGGGGCACAATATATGGTGCTATGATGCGACTGTGGCTCAAGATATTGTAGTGCGGCTGTAACCCGGACTCCTCAGCTAGGGAAGCACAGACCGCCTGACGGATTGAGGGGGAGCACCCATGGCAGTCTCGTATGACCAGTTGAAGGAAGGCGAGCTACTGCGCCCACCTCCCGACCTGCCGGAGCCCCAGCTCACGGCCAACGCGCGCAAGGTGCTGGAGCGCCGCTACCTGCACCGGATCGGTAACCGTGTGGTCGAGACCCCAGGGGGCGGCTTCTGGCGGGTGGCCGAGGAGATCGCGCGGGGCGGGGCTGCGTGGGCCGATGCGGCGACCATCGAGGCGCGAGCCCGCGAGTACTACCGGGCCATGGCCGCCCTCGAGTTCCTGCCGAACTCCCCCACCCTGATGAACGCCGGCAAGCGCAACGGGCTCCAGTACTCGGCGTGCTACGTGCTGCCCGTCGAGGACTCCATGGAGGGCATCTTCGATAGTGTGAAGCGCGCCGCGTTGATCCACAAGAGCGGCGGCGGCACGGGCTTCGCCTTCTCGCGCCTGCGGCCGGCCGGCGACATCGTGGGCTCGACCGGCGGCGTGGCGTCGGGCCCCGTGAGCTTCATGGAGGTGTTCAACGGCGCCACCGAGTCGGTCAAGCAGGGCGGCACGCGCCGCGGCGCCAACATGGGTATTCTGCGCGTCGATCACCCCGACATCCTCCAGTTCATCGACTGCAAGCGCGTGCTCAGCGACGGGGCGAAGGCGGCGTACGACGCCGTGGCGGATCAGCTGCCGCCCGCCGCGCGCGAGAACTTGCTCAAGCGCCTGCGCGAGACGCAGATCGCCAACTTCAACATCTCGGTGGCCATCACCGATCGCTTCATGCAGGCGCTGGAGGCGGACGAGGAGTACGAGCTGATCCACCCGCGCACCGGCGAGGTGGTGCGCAAGCTACGCGCGCGCGAGGTGTTCGACCGCATGACGCGCGCCGCCTGGGAGACCGGGGATCCGGGCGTGGTGTTCATCGACCGCATCAACGCCGGCCCGGCCAATCCGGTGCCGGAGATGGGGCCGGTGGAGGCCACTAACCCGTGCGTGACCGGCGACACGCTCGTGTCCACGGTGGAAGGCTTGCGCCGGGTCCGCGACCTGTACGCGGAAGGCGTGCCCGTCCCGGTGCTGGTCGATGGGCGGCTGAGCGCGGAGCCCGTGCGTATGGCCAGCGCCGTGTTCGCCACTGGCGTCAAGCCTGTATACCGGCTGCGCACGGTCGAGGGCTACGAGGTGCGCCTTACCGCCGACCACCGGGTGATGACCGACCGTGGCTGGGTACGAGCTTGCGACCTCGTGCCGGGCGACCGCCTGCATATCGTGAACCGCAAGGGCGGCTTCGGGCGGGAAGGCTCGGCGGAGCTCGGCCGGGTGTTGGGCTGGCTCGTCGGCGACAGCACGTCCACGGCCGAACGGGCGATCCTGTCGTTCTCCGGCGCGGAGGGGGCGGAGCTGGCGACCGCGTTCGCGGGCGTGGTCGAAAGCGTCGTCGGTGCTTCGGCCGACCAGCGCCAGCGTTACGCCATCGGCGCGGGTGCCGTGGCCGTGTGCGACGAGCCGCGCGTACGCTCCAGCCGGCTGCTGCGCCTGGCCGCGGAGCATGGTCTGAGCGTGGGCGACCAGCATAAGGTGCCCGAGAGCGTGCTCCGCGGTACGGAAGCGATGCAGCGCGGCTTCCTCCAGGCGCTATTCACGGCCGATGGGACGGTGGCCGACTCGATTGCCAAGGGCGCGAGCGTGTGTCTCACCTCGATCAGCCGCGCGCTGCTGTGCGACGTGCAGCGGCTGCTGCTCAATTTCGGCATCGCCAGCACGCTGTACACCGAGCGGCGGCATGGCGGCCTGCGCCTGCTGCCCGACGGGCGCGGGGGCCAGCGCCCGTATGCGTGCCAGCCGTATCACGAGCTGGTGATCACCCGGGACAACCTGGCACGGTTCGCGGCGGAGATCGGCTTTCTGACCACCGCGAAGCAGCAGGCGCTGCTGGCGCGGCTGGACGCGTACCCCCGTGGGCCGTACCACGAGACTTTCCGCGCGACGTTCGCCGCGCTCGACTATGAGGGCGAGGAGCCCGTCTATGACCTGACGGAGCCGGCCACGCACAGCTTCGTGGCCAACGGCCTGGTGGTGCACAACTGCGGCGAGCAGCCGTTGTACCCCAACGAGGCCTGCAACCTCGGCAGCGTCAACCTCGCGCGGTTCGTGCTGCCCAACGGCGAGCGCCGGCCCGACGCCAGCGGCGTGGAGGGGACGGATCGCATCGACTGGGAGCGCCTGGAGCGCACGGTGCGCCTGGCGATCCGCTTCCTGGACGATGTGATCAACGTCAACCCGTACCCGGATCGCTGGATCGATCGCAGTGTCAAGGCCAACCGCCGCGTGGGCCTGGGGGTGATGGGCTGGGCCGACCTGCTCATCAGCCTGGAGATCCCCTACGACAGCGAGGCGGCGCTGCGCCTGGCCGACGAGACGATGCGCCGTATCAACACCTGGGCGCACGACGAGTCGTGCAACCTGGCCGAGGAGCGCGGCCCATTCCCCACCTGGCCGCAGAGCATCTACCGCCACGGCCGCCCGCAGCGCAACGCGACGGTCACGACCATCGCGCCGACCGGAACCATCAGCATCATCGCGGGCTGCTCGTCGGGCATCGAGCCGCTGTTCGCGCTGGTGTTCGACCGGCGCGGCTCGCTGGACGGCGAGCTGAACCTGGAAGTCAACCCGCAGTTCTTCGAGATCGCCAAGCGCGAGGGGTTCTGGACCGAGGACCTGGCCCGCCGCGTGTACGAGCGCGGCACCGTGCGCGGCCTTGACGGCGTGCCCGAGAAGTGGCAGCGCGTGTTCGGCACGGCCCACGACATCGCGCCCGACTGGCACGTGCGGATGCAGGCCGCCTGGCAGAAGCACGTGGACAACGCGGTGTCGAAGACCATCAACCTGCCGCACGACGCGACGGTCGAGGACGTCGAGCGCGCCTACCGGCTGGCCTATCAGGCCGGCTGCATGGGGATCACCGTCTACCGCGACGGCTCGAAGGAGGGCGTGCTGCACGTGGGCACCAGCGGCAGCCAACCGGCGCCCGCCGGGGAGGCCGCCGGCAGCGAGATGCTGCCCCGGCCGAAGGTGATGCAGGGCGTCACGTATTCGGTGGAGACGCCGCTAGGCACCGCCTACATCACCATCAACCACGACGAGCGCGACGAGCCGCGCGAGGTGTTCGTCAACCAGGGCAAGGCCGGCTCGGACATCGCCGCGCTGAGCGAGGCGATCGGCAAGCTGGCCTCGATTGCCCTGCGCATCCCGTCGTCGATGCCCCCGCGCGAGCGCCTGCGGGAGATCACGCGCCGCCTGCGCGGGATCGGCGGCAGCAGCTCGCTGGGCTTCGGCCCAGACCGCACGCGGTCGCTCCCGGACGCGCTGGCGAAGGTCCTCGAGGACTACCTGGCCTGGCGCGAGCGGCGCGAAGGGCGCGCCAAGCCCAGCAACGGCAAGCACGCCAACGGGAGCGCCGCGACCAAGCCTCCGGCCCCCGCGTTGCCCGCGTTGGCGCGCTACACAGGCGAGCTGTGCCCGGACTGCGGGACCGCCCTGGTGTACGAGGAGGGGTGCAGCAAGTGCCTCAGTTGCGGCTTCGCACGCTGCTGAGGCCGCGGCACGGCGGCAGGAGGGAGCGCACTAACTGAGCGCCAGCACAGCACGCATCCAGTCCATGCAGAGGGGAGCTCGGTGGCGGCCGGGCTCCCCTCGGTTCACCTGGCGCCCCTCTGCTGCAGATTATGTACGCTGGCGTCGGGAGCGTGTCGGCGCGCCCGCGCCCCCACTGCTCGGGGGCCCTGCTCCGCGCGCCACCCGCGCCGCGGCCGGCTAGACGTCATGGCACTGCTGACGTCATGGCACTGCTATCGGGGATGAGAGTAACATCCAGCGAAGCTGGTACCCTGGAAGTTCTCAGTGCTGCACGGAGCGTCGGATGGTGAGCCAGTCCGCCATGGTGCACAGGCCTCGCCTGAGACTCCCACCGCGTTCGCAGGGGAGGGACGGCACTGTGCCTCTGATAGGTCTGGTCGTCATCCTGCTCGGCCTCTTGGCCGCGGCCTGTGCTCCACCGCCAGAGCCGTCGGCGGGCGGGCCGCGTCCTCCCACCCCGGACGCCGCGACCGTGTCACCGACCGTACCGGAGCGAATCCGCGTCGGGTACTCCAGCACCTCATTGGTGATCCTCGCGTCGCTGGTGGCGGAGCAGGCGGGGTTTTACACGGCGCAGGGGCTCGACGCCGAACTCGTGCAGGTGGCGCCCCAGGCATCGCTTGCGGCTCTGACGACCGGCGAACTCGACTACGTGCTCAGTCTCGGCTCCACGGTCCGTGCCGCGGCGAAGGGCCTGCCCGTGCGCCTAGTCGAGGCCTCGCTCCGCGCACCGCAATTCGTGCTCGTCGCCCAGCCTGACATCCGGGCTGGCGCCGACTTGCGTGGCAAGACGCTCGGGGTCACCTCACTCGGCGGTACGAACTTCCAGACCGCGCAGCTCTTGGTTCAGCACTTCGGCCTCGATCCGCAGCAGGATGTCCAAATCGTCGGTGTGGGCGAGGAGAGCCAGCTCTACCAGGCCCTGCGCCTCGGACGTGTCCAGGCCACACCCATCTCCCCGCCGTTTCCGGTGCTGGCCGAGCGCGAGGGCTACCGCCTACTCGTCAACGCGGCCGATGTGCTCCCGTTGCCGCAAACTGGAGTCGGCACCAGTGTCGCGAAGCTGGACACCCAGCGTGCGCAGGTCCGTCGGATGGTAGCGGCTGAGATCCAAGGGCTGCGCTTCGTACGAGCCGAGCGCGAGGCCACCATTGCCCTGATCGCGGAGCGCTTCCAGATGGAACGCGAGGTGGCCGCGCGGTCGTACGATCTCGTGCTCCCCTCATTTTCGACGGACGGGCGGTTGGATCGCGAGGGGCTGGAGTTGCTATTGTCGCTGGATCAGGCTCTGGGCGCGCTGGATGTGGTGCCCCCGCTGGAGAGCGTGGCGGATTTTCGCCTGGTGGACGAAGCGCTCGCGCTCCTCGACCGTTAAGGTCGACCGTACAGCGGGCCTGGCTCGGGCGAGTGCGGGTCAGCGAACCAGATATGAGGTAGTCAGGGGACCAGAATGACCTACACATCCACGACGTTGGTCACCGCTCTTGAGGAAGCGGTCAACGCGTTCTGGCGGCAGACGCGGTGGTTCCACGAGCCGCTCACGGTGGGGCGTGCTCGGATGTTCGTCTTGCAGCACCGCCTGAACACCCGCTACCGCAACTCGGTGCTCAAGCTGCGCGTGGCGAGCCAGATTCCACATTGGGACCTGCGCATGGGCTTGCTCCGTGCCGTGAGCCAGGAGGTCGTGGCCGACCAGGAGTATGGCCGTGGCAAGCCCCACTGGCAGATCTTGAAGGAACTCGGGCTCGCGATCGGCCTCACAGAGGCCGAGATCGAAAACGCTCGTCCCCTGCCGAGCACGCGGCTGGCCTGGCTGGCGTGGGAAGGGCTCATGTCCAACCACCATTGGCTGGAGGGCATTGTGGCGAGTACCGTCGCGGAGCGGATCAACGTTCCAGGCTGTGGGGAAGGGGAGATCCGCGAGCGCGGTTGGTTCGCGGTCGAGCGCTGGCACTGGAAGGACTTATTCGGCTTGAGCGACGAGCAATTGTGGTTCTTCGACATGCACGGCGACGCTGATAAGGAGCACTCCGCGCTAGGCTTCGAGGCCGTGGCGCGTTACGCCACCGAGTTGGGTATGGAGGAGGCCGTACTTGCCGCCGCCCAGGATACCCTGGGAATCTGGACCCTCTACCTCAACGGCATCTCAGCTGGTGGCGACGCCCTGGACCGCGAACTAGCGGGATACGCCTCCTGACCGACGAACGTCGTTGACGACTTGAGAGAAGACGACCCAGCGGGCAAGCCGAGCCTGCCGCCTCGCTGCGGGAGGCAGGCTCGGCCGAGCACCTGCCGCTCGGTCCCCTTTACGGGGAGTCCGGCGAATGGCTGGAGCTCCAGGGGCGCCGGCTCTGCACACCTGTGGCAGCGCTAGGAGTCGTCGGACCGGCGACTAGTGCATCCCCGAGCCGCCGTCGCAGACGATCATCTGGCCCGTGATGAAATCACTGTCGTCCGAGGCCAGGAACAGCACAGTGCCCACCAGATCTTCGGGCCGCTCCACCCGCTTCAGCGCCCGGCTCGCTGCGGCTGCCTGACGGAAGCGGAGGATGTTCTCGTTGGGGTCCCTCTCGCTCAGGGTCGAGCCCGGGGCGAGCGTGTTGACGCAGATGTTGTCCTTGCCGAGTTCACAGGCCAGCGTGCGCGTCAGGCCGACCACGCCCGCTTTCGACGCCACATAGTGGGCGCGCGTCCCGCCGCCGCCGTCTAGCACCGTCCCCGAGGCGATGTTGATGATCTTGCCCTTGCCCCGCTGGCGCATGTACGGCACCACCGCCCGCGTGCACAGCCACGGCCCCTTGAGGTTCACCGCCATCAGGCGGTCCCACTCCTCGACCGAGATCTCCTCGAAGCCCACGCGCGACATCGGAATGGTGGCGAAAATCGAGGCGTTGTTGACCAGGATGTCGATCCCTCCGAATCGCTCGGCCGTCACGCGTGCCATGTGGCGCGTCGACGCCTCGTCGGAGACATCGGTGGGCACAGCCAACGCCTCGCCGCCCGCGGCCGCCACCTCGCGCGCGACCTCTTCCGCAGCCGGTGCATCTAGCTCGGCGATCGCGACGCGCGCCCCTTCGCGCGCCAAGCCGAGCACGTAGGCGCGGCCGATGCCGTGCCCTCCACCCGTGACGATCGCCACGCGTCCCTGCAAGCGCATCGCCCTAATCCTTCCCAGACCGCCAGTGCGGCCCGCACAGTCCTTCGAGGCCATGCTATGCGGCTGGCTCCGGGCTGTCAACGCGCGGGCGTCGGACGCGGTGAAGCCGCGCGGCGCACGGCGGGCGTGCAGCCCTCACCGTGCGCCGCGCAGACCAACGAGGGAGTCGGGCGGTCTCGGGTGCCAGGGAAAGCGATCGGACTAATGCCCCACTGGCGCGACCTCGGCACCGGTTGGGGCATCGTCGGCTGTTGCTGCCGGGGTTCTCGTTTCGGATGCGGCGCTGCCGGCGCTCCCGTCCGCGTCGGCTGACGCCCGCCCGAGCGCGAGCAGATCTGCTGCCTCGCGCTCTCGCAGCAACAGCGGGCTCAAGCCCTCCTGCGCATCATCCGTGGCGTGGATGAGTTCGACCCGCACGGGGATTCGCCCCTCTTGGGGGCGGCCCAACGCCTGGAATCCTGCCTCGCTCAGGTCGAGCGTCAGCGCTCGCGACCCCCGGTCTTGCACGCGGACATAGATGAAGGCGTCGGTATCCAGCCGCGTCACCTTCAACAGCGTGCCCAGGGGGAACCAGTTGCACGCAGCGATCTGAGGATTCCAGCGGTCGTACGGTTGGCCGTTCGCCATCGGACGGCCATGCAGCGAGGGATGGTAGTACGTCGCGGTCGTGTGGATCGTCTCGCGCGCCTCCACCGTGGCCGGCGCCACCAGCAGCCAGCCGGCGGCAAGCACAAACCACGCGCGGACAACGTGTGACATCGATGTTACCTCCAGTCGGTTCCCAACACCTTCTCCACACGAACGCGGCTCCCGATCCTCTCGCGCGCACCCGGAGGGCGCGCCGAAGGCCGAGAACCGCGATCCGTTCACGACGTGTGGGAGGGTTGGTACGCGACCGCCCGCTTCTCCTTTCTGCTAGGGCGCCTCGGCCGAAGCGCCGTTAACCGGTTGTTCACCTGGCACCTCGGCCATGCTACCACGCTTTCCGTCGCCGACTTCTGTTGGGCTGACATTACAAAAGTGAGAGATGCCGGGGCCGAGCGGCCAGGTGTGGCCGATTGCGCGCTTGACGTGACAGCGGGGTCGTGCCATGCTGCCCTCTAACGGACGGGCGCGGGGCAGCAAACGACGGGGCAGCAAACGAGAGGAGTGGTGCGATGTCCGGCTTGGGGGTGCGGGCTATCGTCCTGGGCAGCGCCTTGTGGCTGGTGGGGTTCGCGAGCGGCTGTGCGCCGGCCCCGACAGCTCAGCCGAGTTCCGCCGCTACCGCGCCGCCGCAGCAATCCGCTGCCCAGAGCACGCCGCGTCCGGCCACTCCGTCGCCGCCGCCGCGCGAGGCGCTGCGCATCCCGTACTCGGCCATCAGTCTGTCGAGCCTGCCGCACTGGCTGACCTACGACGCGGGCTATTACGCCGAGGAAGGGCTCGACGTGACCCTGGAGTACATCTCCAGCAGCACGACGCTGGCGCCCGCGCTGCTGTCCGGCGAGGTTCCCCTGGCCTATGCGGGCCAGGAGATCGTGATCTCCTCGGGCGTGCGCGGGGGCGACCTGGTGATCATCGGCGCCGGGCTCGAGCGGCCGCTGTTCTGGCTGTCGGTGCAAGGCAACGAGCGCACCGCGGAGGACCTGCGCGGCAAGCGGTTCGGCGTTACGCGGTTCGGCTCCAGCTCCGATGTCGTCCTGCGCGCCTGGCTGGCCACGGTCGGGCTCGTCCCCGATCGCGATGTCACGATCCTGCAGATCGGGGGTACGCCAGAGATGGTCGGCGCGCTCCAGGCCGGTGGGCTCGACGCCGCAGTGCTGTCGCCCCCGGCGGTGTTCCAGGCCCAGCGCAACGGTGCCACACCGATCGTCGACTTCGGCGACCTCGACATGCCCTTCTACCAGAACGCCCTCGTGACCACGCGGCGCCTGTTGACCGAGCGGCCGGAGGTCGCCCGGCGCGTCGCCCGCGCCTTCGCCCGGGGCTGGCAGCTCCTCCACGATGAGCCCACCGCGCTCGCTTCCCTGCGGCGCTACGCCACCGGTATCGAGGACGAGCTGCTCGTCGAGACCTACCGCGCGGGTGTGCGGCGGTTCGCGGCGTCACCGGTCCCGCGCGTGGAGCCGATCCAGCGCGGCCTGGAGCAACTCGCCGCGCGGGAGAGCCTGCCCGCGGGCATTACCCCGGAGCAGTTCATCGCTCCCGAGGTGATGGCCGCGGCCATGACGCCGTAGTCGGCGGGAGACGTGGGGCGAGCGTCCTCCCGCGCCTAGCGCACCGGCGCCCGGCGGGTACCCCTCGCCGGTCTCGCAGGAGGGCCGGGGCGAGGCGCCAGCCCCGGCGGGCGCGGCCAGCCGCGACAGCCGGGTCTGCCGCGCGCTATGCTTAGTAGCACCGTGCGCCAAGCGCGCGAGAACGACGGGTGAGGAGGGAGCCGTGCCGGAGGTCATCATCGAGCTAGCCGAGGGGCGCTCGGTCGAGCAGAAGCGCGCGCTGGTCCAGGCCATGACGCGGGCCATGGTCGAGACGCTGAACGTCAAGGCCGACGACGTTACCATCATCATTCACGAGAACCCGAAGACCGACAAAGCCAAGGGTGGGGTCCTCTTCTCGGAGCGCTGATCGCCGGCGCGCCCGCGCTCGGCTGGCACCCGGCTCTCCGCGGCGGCCAACGGGCGCGGGCGGCGGCCAGCGGGTTGGAGGTATGCGATGCTCGTCTGCGTCTCTCCCGATGGCGGCAACCGCTACGCGGGCACTGCGCCGCCGACGCGCCTGCTCGTGGGCACGGTCGATGGCGTGTTCACTGTGGAACGCCCTGCTGCGGATACCGCGTGGCAAGTCACCGGTCAAGCACTCGGCGGCCAGCACATCAGCGCGCTGCTGTACGAGCCGCGTCGTGGCGGCCTGTTCGCCGGCTGCCACACGGGCGGCCTGTACGCCAGCCTCGATGGTGGGCGTACGTGGGAGTCGCGCACGCGGGGGCTGCCGGCCGAGCACATCTGGACGCTGGCGAGCGTGGAGCGGGACGGCCAGGTGGTGTTGTACGCCGGCACGCAGCCGATGCATCTGTGCGAGAGCCTCGACTACGGTGAAACCTGGCAGGAGCTGCGCTCGCTGCGCGATGTGCCGGGCCAGGAGAAGTGGACGTTTCCGCCGACCCCGGGCATCGCGCACGCCAAGGTGCTCGCGTTCCACCCCCACGACCCGCGCACCATCTACTTCGGTGTGGAGCAAGGCGCGCTGCTCAAGTCCACCGATGCAGGCCGCACGTGGCGCGAGCTGGACACCTGGTACAGCCCCGACGACGTTTATTACAAGGACGTGCATCGCCTGGCGATCTCCCCGCACAACCCCGCGCTGATCTACATGGCCACGGGCGACGGCCTGTATCGCAGCGAGGATGGCGGCGAGACCTGGCAGCACCTGACGGGCGTGGAGGCGGAGATCGGCTACCCGGATGGCCTGGTGCTCGCCCCCGACGACGACCAGACGGTGTTCATGGCCGGCGGCCGCCGGGCGCCGGGAGTCTGGCGCCGGGAGGGCAAGGCCGATGCCGGCATCGCCCGTAGCCGTGACGGGGGGCGCTCGTGGGAGCTGCTGGGCGGTGGCCTGCCCCCATTGCTGCACGGCAACATCGAGGCACTGTCGCTCGCGGTCTGGCCGGGCGGCTACGGCCTGTACGTGGGCACCACCGACGGCGAGGTGTGGGGCAGCGACGACCGCGGCGAGCATTGGACGCCGGTGGCCCGCGGCCTGGGCGCCGTGTCGCAGAGCAGCCACTGGCGCGACCTGCTGCCGCGGACCGGCCAGGCGGCGCCAGCCACGGCCAGCTAGGGTGCACTGGGGCGGATCCTAGCGCGGCGCAGTGGCGGTCGGGGCCAGCAGTCCCACGCGCTCGAGGTCGGCGCGCAGCGCGGCGCGCTCCGCGTCCGTGATCTGCCGTAGCGGCAGCCGCACCGGGCCGGCGGCCAGCCCGAGCAGTTCGCTCCACGCTTTCACATACGCGATCGGGATCACGCGGCGCTCGCGCCAGGGCGCCGCGATCCAGCGCGCGTGGACCTGGCGGATCGGCTCCAGCGTGCGGGCGAGCTGCTCGGCCTCCTGGAAGCGACCGGCCAGGCCCAGCTCGGTGTACTCGCGCAGGCGCTGATCCGTGGCCGTTTGGAACAGGAACGGCGTGGCCGAGGACATGTACGAGCGCTGGCCGTGGTCTCGCATCAGCTCCAGCCAGGCTCGCTCCGAGGGATGGCTCAGGACGATGCGGTCGCCGCATAGCCGCTCGACGGCCGCGTAGTGCTCCAGCGAGCCGCCAATCTTGATCCCGCAGACGTTCGGGATCTCAGCGATGCGCGCGATCAGCTCGGGCGAGAGGCTGAACTGCGCGTACTCCGAGTCGAACATCCAGATCCCGATGTCCACCCGCTCGGCCACGAACGCGAACCAGTCGTAGACGGCCTGCTCGTCCATGGTCGGGTAGTAGGGGTTGATGAGCGCCACGTAATCGGCGCCGACCTCCTGCGCGTGCCGCGTCAGCTCGACGGTCTCGTGCGCGGCGTGGTGCGCCGTCTGCGCCATAACCAGGCAGCCGCCGCGCGCTTCCTCGACGACGATCTCCACGCTGCGCCGGCGCTCGGCGCTGGTCAGCGCCCAGAACTCGGCCATATTCCCGGTGCAGAAGATGCCATCGACGCGCAGCACGTCGATGAAGTAGCGCAGGTTGCGCCGCAGCCCGGCCTCATCCAGCGCACCGTCCGGTGTAAACGGGGTGGTGATCGCTGCCCACAGGCCGCGGAACTGAGCGCGCGCCGCCTCTTTCGCCTCGCGCTTGGAGTAGTTCACGGGACGTCCTCCACACTTCGCGCTCGTTGGCTCCAGGGTAGCACAACCGGTGCACGCGCCTCGCCCGGGACCGCTCGCTACCCTACCCCCGCGTGTGGCCATTCGGTATCCTGCCGGGCATAGACTCCTGCGGCCACGCCACCCCGGTCCGGTCGGCTGCGCCCCCGGCGGGTTGGCGCCCGACACGTGCTGAGACACCCACTGGAGGAGAGATCGTGTTCTGGATCGCTCGCCCGGGGAGCCTGCTCGCGCTCGGCGTCCTGGTGGCGCTGAGCTGCGCGCCGGCCACGCCTGCATCCAAGCCGTCGGCCGGCGGGGGCCAATCGTCTGCTGTTCCTTCAGGGGGCAACCCCTCCGGCGCTGCGCCCACGCAAGCGGGCGACTCGGCCTCCGCCGGCGCGATTCCCATGGGCCAGCCGCTCAGGCCGCCCGTGGTGGTCCGCGCGGCGACCACGCCCAGCCTCTCCAACGGCGGGCGCTATGTCGCGATGGAGCGCGGGTACTTCGAGGAGGAAGGCATCCAGATCGAGGACGTGCCGTCCGATACCTCGACCCAGCTGTTCCCCGCCCTCGCCGCTGGCCAGATCGACCTGTTGGCCGGCGGCCCCACCGCCGGCCTGTACAACGCCATCGCCCAGGGCATCCCCGTGCGGATCGTGCTCGACCAGTGGACGGCCTACCCGGGCAACGAGGCCGGGGGGCTGCTCATCCGCAAGGACCTTATCGACAGCGGACGGGTGCGCGAGGTGGCCGACCTGCGCGGCCTGCGGATCTCGTACACCACCAAAGGGCACACCACTCAGAAACTGGTGTCCGACCTGTTGGCTACCGCCAACCTGACGCTCAGCGACATCCAGGAGGTCGAGCTGACCTATGGCGACCTGAACCTGGCGCTCGGCAGCGGCAACGTGGATGGTGGCATCACCATCGAGCCGTTCGGAGGCCGCGCGGTGGCCGATGGCTACGCAGTGCGCTGGCGCGCCTGGCCGGAGATCGCGCCGTACGACAACCCCGCGCTGATCATGTACTCCGAGACGTTCGCCGAGCAAAAGAACGAGGTGGCCAAGCGCTACGCCCGCGCCTACATCCGCGGCCTGCGCGAGTACACCGACGCGCGCCTTAAGGGCATCAACCGCGAGTTCGTGATCGCCGCCTTCCAGAAGCACACGGCGCTGAAGGACCGCGCGCTGTACGACATCGTGCCCTGGCCGTCCAGCAACCCCGACGGGCGGGTGAACGCCGAGGCCATCGCCGCCGTCCAGGACTGGCTGCACGAGCGCGGCTACGTGCCGACCAAGGTCGATCTCTCCAAGGTGATCGACAACCAGTTCGCCGACTTCGCCGTGGCCCAACTCGGGCCGTATCAGCAATAACCAGAGCGGGCGGCGAAGGCTGCCAGCCCCAGCGGGAGGAACGGAGTCGGGATGAAGTTTTACGTCTTCCATCTGATGCCCTGGCCGTACTTGCCCGACGACTTCGGACAGACCCACGATACGGCCTGGGTGGTGTGCGAGAACACACTCTACGATCCGCAGCGCGGGCATGAGGTGTACAACCGCTACCTGGACGAGCTGGAGTTCGCCGATGCGCTGGGCTTCGATGGCGTGTGCGTCAACGAGCACCACCAGAACGCCTACGGGCTCATGCCGTCGCCCAACATCATGGCGGCCTGTCTCGCTCGGCGCACCCGCCACGTGAAGCTGGTGATCCTGGGCAACGTGCTCACCCTGTACGACCATCCGCTGCGCGTGGCCGAGGAGGTGGCCATGCTCGACGTGATCAGCGGCGGACGCGTCATCTCCGGCCAGGTGGTGGGCACGGGCAACGAGTTCTTCTCCTACAACGTCAACCCGACCTACGCCCGCGAGCGCTTCCACGAGGCGCACGAGCTGATCCTAAAAGCCTGGACCGCTCCCGGCCCGTTCGCCTGGGAGGGCACCCATTTTCGTTTCCGTTATGTCAATGTATGGCCCCGTCCGTACCAACGGCCACACCCGCCAGTGTGGATTCCGGGCTCGGGCTCGCGTGAGACGATCGAGTGGGTGGCCCAGAAGCGCTACACCTACATGGTGCTGCCCACGCTCGCGCCGTACGCCCTGCGCGCCGCGACCGCCGAGTACTTCCGCGAGGCCTGCGAGCGGGTGGGCTACACGCCGCGGCACGAGCAGATCGGCTGGGGCGTGGGCATCTACGTGGCCGAGAGCGACGCGCGGGCCGTCGAGGAGTACGAGCCCCACTTCTGGTACTACGCGAAGAACCTGCTCAAGAACCGCGACACGTTCCAGTACCCGCCCGGCCACTCCTCGGTGCGCTCAATGCTCAGCGTGCTGGAGGCACGGCGGACCTCGCGCCCCGGACGGTTCAACACCTGGGAGGAGATCCAGAAGGCCGGCTACGTCATCGTGGGCAGCCCTGCCACCGTGCGCGACCGGCTCAAGGAGATCGCTCGCGCCACCGGCTTGGGCACCCTGGTGCCCAACTTCTCGGTCGGCAATGTGCCGCACCACCTCACGCGCAAGAGCATGGAGCTGTTCGCCCGCGAGGTGATGCCGGCCCTGCGGCCCGTCAACGTTGACGAGCCGACTCCTTCAACCGAGGCTGCGGTGGTGGAGCGATGAGCAAGGAGACGAGCCAGACGGTCGGTGGACGCGCCACGCGTATCCTGGAGGCCGGGGAGGGCCCCACCCTCCTCTGGCTGCACGACACGCGGGGCAATCTCTGGACGCCCGGCCATGAGCAACTCGCGCGCTTCTGCCGGGTGGTGGCGCCGAGCCTCCCCGGGTTCGACGACTCGGCCACGCTCGGCCGGATCGACGGGCCGGAGGACGTGGTCTTCTGGCTGCTCGATCTCTGGGAGGCGCTCGGCCTCCAGCAGCCGGCGCTGCTCGGCTGCGGGCTGGGTGGCTGGCTGGCCGCTGAGTTCGCGGTCCGCTACCCCGAGCGCCTGGGCGCGCTGGTCCTGGTCAACGCTTACGGGCTGCAGGTCGACGGTGCCCTGGCCGAGGACGAGTTCGCGCTCACGCCGCCGATGCTGCGGCCGCTGGTATTCGCCGAGCCAGCGAGCCCGCGGGCGCTGGAGTGGCTGCCCGACAGCGAGCCTCCCGAGCGGCTGGCGCACGCGCTCCACGCGCGGGTGGCCGCCGCGCGCCTGGCCTGGCAGTTCCCCTATCACCCGAAGCTGCGCGAGCGCCTGCCGCGCGCCCGGGTGCGCGCGCTAGTGGTCTGGGGCGAGCAAGACCGCCTGGTGCCCGTGGCGCACGCCCACGCCTATGCGGCGGGGCTGCCTGACGCGCGAGTGGCGGTCCTTCCCGGCGTGGCGCACTACCCGTATGTGGAGGCTCCCGAGGCCTTCGCTCAGGAGGTGCGGCGTTTCCTGGGCTGAGCCGTGGCCGCCATGGCCCGGCGCGACCGAGAACGTCGAGTGTGGAGGACACGACCGATGCGACGGCTGTTCTCGATCACGCTGCTAGTGTTCCTCGCCGTGGCGTGTGCGCCGGCCGGGGCGCCCGGTGCCAGTGCGCCGGCTGCGCAGCCTACGGCGACCCGCCCTGCGGCGACCAGTGCCCCGGCCACGTCGGCGCCTACGGCGGTCAGCCCCGAGGCGCTACACGTGAAGTACGCCTACGCTCCGCGCCTGCCGATGATCCCCGTCTTCGTCGCCCAGGAGAAGGGCTTCTTCGCTGAGCAGGGGCTCGACGTGGAGTTCGTGACCTTCCTTGCCGGGTCCAACGAGATGCTCCCGCCACTCTCGCAGGGACAGCTCGATGTGGCGGCGGCAGGCATTAGCGCGGGGATGGTCAACGCCGCGGCGGACGGGATCATCTTCCGGATCGTGGCCGATCAGGGCCAGATCGCCAATGGCCGCTCGGTCTACAACATCGCCGTGCGCAGCGACGTGGCGAGCAAGTTCACCGAGATCAGCGACCTGCGCGGCAGCACGGGCGGCGTGCCGGCGATCGACTCGGGCCTGTCGCTCCCGTACACCTTCTACAAGGTCGCGCAGGCCGCTGGGCTGACGACACCCGACGGCCTCAGCCTGGCCAACTTCACATTCGTGGAGACCCCGGCGGGCGGCGTGGCCGACCAGCTGGCGATGTTCCAGAACAAGGTCCAGGAGTGGCAGCTGCTGGTCGAGCCGGTGCCTGCGCTCATGGAGGATCGCGGCCTCGGCGTGCGCTGGAAGCGCACCGACGAGATCGTCCGCGACCCGATCCAGGCCTACACGCTCCTCTATGGGGAGCGCTTCATGCGCGACAAGCCCGAGGCCGCGCGCCGCTTCATGGTGGCGTACGTGCAAGGGCTCCGGTACTTCCTCGATCATGTGGGCTCGCGGGAGATCACGGCCATCGCGGCCAAGCACGCGCAGGTCTCCGAGGACGTGGTCGAGCGCTCGCTCTGGGCGTACTACGATCCCAACGGGCGCGTTGACATCCGTAGTCTCCAGGACCAGCACGACTTCTGGCAGGCCAAGGGCCTGATTCGCAAGGGCATCGGCGACGTCCGCGCCATCATCGACTACAGCTACCTCGACGCCGCGCTGGCCCAGCTCGGCACGCGCTGAGGCCCGCGAGATGGCGGCTCACGACGCCGCGTCCCCCGTGGCGAGCGCGGGCGATGTGACCGGGAGCCAGAACACGAAGGCGGCGCCCGCGTCCTCGCCGGCGCTCTCGGCCCAGATGCGACCGCCATGGCGTTCGATGATGTTGCGGCAGATGTACAACCCTAGCCCCATGCCCGGCAGGTGGCTGCGAGCAGCGTTGGGGGCACGTCCGAACGGCTCGAAGATCAGGTGCTCGCTGCCAGGCGTGAGGCCGATCCCTTGGTCTTCCACGCGCACGAGTAGCCCCCCGTCCGCCTCGCGGACAACGACTCGCACCGGGGTCCCTGGCGGTGAGTACTTGAGGGCGTTGTCCAGCAAGTTGACCAGGACCTGCTCCAGCCGCGCGGCGTCGGCGTACAGCGGGGGCAGCGGGGACGCGAGCGCGAGGTGGATGCGCGAGGATGCCTCGCCCTGTTCCTGGTAGTGGCGCAGGGTGGTCTCCAGCAGCTCTCGCATATCGACGCGGCCGAGGCTGAGCGGAAGGCGGCCCATACGGATGCGGGAGACGTCGAGCAGATCGTTGAGGAGCGCCGCCAGGCGCTCGGTGGCTTGGTCGAGCAGCGTCAAGGCCTTGGGCAGGTGCGTGGCGTCCAGCGTGCCGCGTGCCTGCCGGCGCAGTAGGAGCTGCACCGTGCCCTTGAGCCCAGTGACCGGCGTCTTCAGCTCGTGGGCGGCGATCGATAGGAACTCGTCGCGGGCGCGGACGGCCGCTTCCGCCTCCGCGCGCGCGGCCTGCTCGGCCTCGTACAGCGCCATATTATCGAGGGCGACGGTGGCCAGCTGCGCGAGTTGCACCAACACCGCCTCGTCCTGCTCCGTAAAGTCGCCCTCGTACTTGTCCGAGAGCTGGATCAGCCCGAGGTTCCGGCCATCGCGGCCTACTAGCGGCACGGCCAGCCAGCCGCGCAGGGGTGGATGCCGCCCGGCCTCGCGGCCAAACCCGCGCCAGAGCGGATGCCGCTCCAGCTCGGCCTGCGTGAGCCGGAACACCCGGTTGGTGCGGCACACCTCGGCGTAGATCCCCGAGCCGTCCGTCGGGGCGTCGTAGTCGCGCCAGGCAGCGTACTTGTCGGACAACGATACTGCGGTGATCGCCTGGGACCAATCCGGCCCACGCGTCAAGCTGGCCACCGCCTGGTGCGCGCCGACGATCGCCCGCGCGTGCTCGGTGATCAGGCGGAGCCGCTCGGGAGTGCTGGTCGCGGAGTTGATGGCCAGCGAGGCGGCGGCGAGCTGGCGCAGCTGGAATTCAGCGCGTCGCTGCTCGGTCACGTCGCGGAAAATGGCAACGGCGGCCATGATAACGCCGGTCTGGTCCCGAACGGGCGCGACGAGCGCCGTGAGCCAGCGGGCTCCGTTGGGCCCGGGCTCGTAGCGTAGCCGCTCTGCCAAGATGCTCGTTCCCTGCTCCACGGCGCGGCCGAGCAGCTCCGCCACGCGTGCCCGCACCGGAATCTCGGCCTCGGGGGGTGTCGGGGACGGGGGTGGCGCTGTGATCCGGAGCGGCTGATCGCCGAGCAACGCCACGGCGCGGGCATTCGAGAGGACTACCTCGCCCGACGCCCGCTCGGCGATCACTACGCCGGCCGGCAGCTGCTCCACTACCGCGCGCAGCCACTGCTCGGTCTGCTCCGCTCGCTGCCGGGCGAGCACATGCTCCGTGACCTCGATGCCGTGCACGAGCACTCCGTCGACCTGCCCATCGGGCCTCCGGAGCGGCGCGCAGACGAAGTTGTAGTGCGCGAGGCGGTCCCCGAGGCGTACGGCAACCTCGTGGCCGTGCACCGCCTGCCCCCGCTCCCGCACCCGGCGGAAGATGCTCTCGGTGCCGGCGGTGATCTCGCGTGGCAAGGCCTCGTACAGGGGTTTCCCAAGCAAGTCGTCGCGGCCCACGGCGCGCCGGAAGGAGGCATTGGCCAACACGAACACGAGATCCGGCCCTTGCAAGATGGCGATCGCCGCGGGGACTTCCTCGAGGGCGTGTTGGAACAGCCAGGGATCGAGGCTCAGCCCAGCGACCTGATCCTGGGTTCCGGCCGCCCCGTGCTGGGCGGCGCCGCTGGGCTGTCGCTGGTCGTGCGTCGAGGGCATCAGCGTCGAGCCTGTCCTTCTTTGGAGCCAACGGGGCCAAGCGTGACCAGGGTCATTGTGCCAGCCCGCCCCTATGGCCGCCAAGCTGGCATGTGGAGGGAGGCAGCAGGGCATCGAACCACACCAAGAGATGGCCCGGTGTGGGGCTGCGGCGTGTTCGCCTAGCCGGCCGTGGTCCAGGCCTCAGCCGGCGGCCGCTTGCCGGGCCGGGCCCACCCGCTCGCCCTCGGTGTGTGTCTTGGTCTCGGGTCGGCCCTGGACCGCCGCTGCGAGGTTCACGGCCGAGTCGATCAAGGCGAGGTGAGTAAAGCCCTGGGGGAAGTTGCCCAGCAGCGTTCCGTCGCGCGCATCCACCTCTTCCGAGAACAGGCCGAGGTCGTTGCCGTACCGTGTCAGGCGCTCGAACAGCGCGCGCGCCTCATCGACCCGTCCCTCGAAGGCCAGCGCGTCGACCAGCCAGAAGCTGCACAGGAGGAATGTTCCCTCGCTCCCCGGCAGGCCGTCGGGCGTGCGATAGCGACGCACGAGGCCGTCCTCGGTCAGCTCGCGTTGGATGGCCGCCACCGTGGCCCGGACCCGGGGGTCGCTAGCTGGCAGGAACCCGATGCGGGGGATGACGAGGGCGCTGGCATCCAGAGCGTCGCTGCCGAAGGCCTGCGTGAACGCACCGCGCTGGCGATTCCAGCCTTGTTCGAGGATCGCGTTGCGGATCGCCTCACGCGTCGCCCGCCAACGATCCAACGGCGCGGGCAGCCCGAACTCGGTAGCCAGCCGGATACCGCGGTCCAGCGCCGCCCAGCAGAGCAGCTTGGAGTACAGGAAATGCTGCGGCGTGGCGCGCATCTCCCAGATACCGGCCCCCGGCTCGCTCCAGTGGCGCGCTGCCTGTTCGACCAGCGTGGTGAGCAACTGCCACGTCTCCGCGCCTGGTCGGTGCTGGCCTGCGAGCCGGCTGTTCGTGGAATGGGCCCCCGATTCGGGGCGGTAGTAGAGGTACGCCGTGGTGAGCACCTCGCCGTAGATGTCGTGCTGTTTCTGGGTGGCGGCAGCGTTGCCCACTCTCACTGGCCGGGAGCCCCGATAGCCCTCGAGGTGGTCCAGGGTGTACTCGGGCAGTTCCCGCCCGCCGTCGATGGTGTACATGATCTGCGGGTCGCCGTCCCGGGGCGGCATACAGGCGCTCCGGAGCCACAGGAAGAAGTCGACGGCCTCGTGCTCGTAACCGACGCTGAGCAGCGCGTACAACATCAACGAGCTGTCGCGTAGCCAGGTGTAGCGGTAGTCCCAGTTGCGCACGCCCCCGATCTCCTCGGGGAGCGAGGTGGTCGGCGCGGCAACGATGGCGCCCGTGGGCTCGTAGGTGAGGAGCTTCAGGGTGAGCGCGCTGCGCAGCACCAGCTCGCGATAGGGGCCGCGGTAGGTGCAGCGGGCGGCCCAGCGCTCCCAGTAGTCGAGGGTAGCGGCCAGCTCGGCGTAGGCATCGGGAGGCCTGAGCGCCGCGTGAGCCGCGGTGAGGTCGTCGGCGGCCGTTAGGGACAGCGAGAGGCGTTCGCCTTCCCGCACGGTGAAGCTGGCTCGCAGGTCGTCCCCCTGGTCGGGTACGAAGTCGGCCGACTGGCAGGCGAGCGTGAGGTACAGGCTAGGGCCCGCAGCGATGACGCCGGCCCCGGCGATACGGGTCAGCTCGCCGCGCGCGCGGGCGTAGTCGAACGTCGGCTTGAAGCGGGTCTGGAACTCGACCGTTCCCGCCAGGCCCTCCACGATGCGGATCACCCGCCGCCAGCTGCCCACGTCGTGGCCGCCCCACCCCGGCTTCCGATCGTAGATCGGCATGAACTCGAGGACTCGGGCCGTGCCGCCGCTCGTGGAGAACGTGGTCTCCAGCACCGAGGTGGGGCCGTGGTAGCGCCGCCGAACCCCATAGGGCGTGGTCGGCGCCAGCATCCAGTAGCCGCCCTTGTCGGCGTCCAGCAGGCGGCAGAAGACGGCGGGCGCATCGAACCGTCGCGGGCAATACCAGTCGAGCGAGCCGTCGCGACTGATCAGCGCGGCGGTGTGGCAGTCGCCGATCAGCGCGTAGTCTGCGATTGGTGGATAGCGCTGTGGCTGCACAGCATTCTCAGGGTGAAAGGCTGCGCGCGGTTGCTGGTCGCCACAGTCTAGGGCCGAGCCCATTCGCGTTGTCAAGTGAGCGCCCGGACCGCCTCGCGCTCTATACTCGGCTCAGACCTACGGGCAGCGGCCGGCACAGGGGGCCGGCGGGCAGCGGGCCGCACCTCGCACTCGGGCAGCGGCCCAGGGAGAGGAGTGCATGGACCATGGCTCGCACTGCTGCCGAGATGCTGGTCGAGCGCCTGCAGGCGTGGGACGTGGAGGTCGTGTTCGGCTTCGCGGGCGACGGGGTCGGCGAGATCCTCGAGGCGCTCCGGCGGCAGCCCCGCGTTCGCTTCGTGCAGGTGCGGCACGAGGAGGCCGCTGCCTTCGCCGCCTGTGGCTATGCCAAGTTCACCGGCCGCCTCGGCGTCTGCCTGGCCACCTCCGGGCCGGGCGGCGTCCATCTCGCTAACGGCCTGTACGACGCCCGCGGCGACGACCAGCCCGTCCTGGCGATCACCGGCCACACCTGGTCGCATCTCATCGGCACCCACTACCAGCAGGACGTGGCGCTCGACCGCCTGTACGCCGACGTCGCCGCCTACAGCGAGCGGGTGATGAACGCCGATCACCTGCCGCGGGTCCTCGACGAGGCGATCAAGACCGCGCTGGCCCGCCACACCGTGGCGCACATCAACATCCCGCGCGATGTCCAGCGCCAGCGCCCCGCCCACGAGCATCCGGTGGCCGTGCTCCCACGCTTGTGGCGCGAGCTGACCGCCGCTCGCCACCCGCTGCCCCCGGCGAGCGTGCTGCAAGAGGCTGCCGACGTGATCAATGGGGGCCGGCGGGTCGCTATCCTAGCCGGGCGCGGCGCGATCCCCGCCCGCGAGCAGGTCATCGAGCTGGCGGAGCGCGTCGCGGGGCCCATCATCAAGCCCCTGCTCGGCAAGACCGCGGTGCCCGACGATAGCCCCTACACCACGGGAGGCATCGGTCTGTTGGGCACGGCCCCCTCGGTGGACGCCCTGCGGGAGTGCGACACGCTGGTGATCATCGGCAGCAGCTTTCCCTACCTCGACTTCTACCCCAAGCCCGGCCAAGCGCGCACCGTGCAGATCGACCGCGACCCCACTCGCATCGGGCTGCGGCACGAGGTCGATGTCGGCCTGGTCGGCGACAGCCAGGACGTGCTCCAGGCCTTGCTCCCACTCGTACGCCGCAAAGGCGACCGCGCGTTCCTCGCCCGAGCGCAGGAGCGCATGCGCCACTGGAACCGGCTGATGGAGCAGCAGGGCACCAACCACGCCAAGCCGCTCAAGCCGCAGGTCGTGTTCCACGAGCTGAACAAGCTGCTCGCCGACGATGCCATCATCACCTGCGACAGCGGGACCGACACGACCTGGATCGCGCGCCACCTGTGCATGCGCGGCCGCATGCAGTTCTCGCTCTCGGGCACGCTGTCGACCATGGCCTGCGCGCTACCCTACGCCATCGGCGCGGCCATCGCCTACCCCTCCCGGCAGATCATCAGTGTGGCGGGCGACGGCGCGCTCGCCATGCTGCTGGCTGAGCTGGCCACGGTGGCCTACTACCACCTGCCCATCAAGGTCGTGGTGGTAAAGAACAATGCGCTGAACCAGGTGCGCTGGGAGCAGCTCGTCCAGTTCGGCTATCCCGAGTTCGCCGTCGAGCTGCAGCCCATCGACTTCGCTGCGGTCGCCCGGGCTTGCGGCGTGGCAGGCTACCGCGTGGACGACCCGGCCCAGGTCGCCGCCACGCTCCAGGAAGCGTTGAGCCAGCCAGGGCCCGCGCTCGTGGAGTGCGCCGTCGACCCAAACGAGCCACCGATGCCCGGCAAGATCACTACCCAGCAGGCCCTGTTGCTGGCGGACGCGCTGCTCAAGGGCGAGCCCAACCGCCTGCAGCTCATGCGCGAAGCCGTCGCCGCCACCGCGCGGGAGCTGCGCAACGTGCCGGAAGCGTTCTTCTAGTCACGAGGAGCGGACCTCATGACGCCGCACGCCTTCAGCTCGCGCGACCTGGACTGCGCGCTGCGCGCCGACGGCAACCCCGGCGAGTCACCGCTGTGGTCCGTGCACGAGCAAGCGCTGTACTGGGTGGACATTCTCGGCCAGGCGATCCACCGCTTCCATCCCGCGACCGGCAGCGATGAGACCTTCCCTCTGCCCGACGAGGTCACGGCCCTGGGGCTCCGGCAGCAGGGCGGCCTGGTCCTCACGTTGCGCCACCAGTTCGCCTTCTACGACCCCGCCCGGCGCGAACTCACGCGCGGCGCGGCCCCGGAGCCCGGCGAGCCGCAGAACCGCTTCAACGACGGCAAGGTGGACCGCCAGGGCCGCTTCTGGGCCGGCACCATGAACGACCAGCAGTGGGCCGCGCCCACCGGCGCCCTCTACCGGCTCGACCCCGACGGGCGCATCACGCGCTTGCAGGGCGACGTGGCCTGTGCCAATGGCCTCGGCTGGAGCCCGGACAACCACACGTTCTACTTCGGCGAGAGCTTCCGCTACGCCATCTTCGCCTACGATTTCGATCCCGACACCGGGCACTTGGCCAACCGCCGCCTGTTCGCCGCCATCGACCGCGCCGGCGGCGCCTTCCCCGACGGCCTGACGGTCGACGCCGATGGGGGCGTGTGGAGCGTGCATAACGCGGTGGGGCGCGTGGTGCGCTATGATCCGCGCGGCCAGATCACCCACACGGTAGCGCTGCCCGTGCCGCAGCCAACCAGCGTCATGTTCGGCGGCGCGCACCTGGACACGTTGTATATCACGACCTCGCGGCAGAATATGTCCCCCGACCAGCGCGCCCGCTACCCACTCTCCGGCAGTCTGTTCGCCCTGCGGCCGGGTCTCCGCGGGCTGCCCGAGCCGGCGTTCACGGGCTGAGCCAGGCCCGCGTGGCCCGACAGGAAGTGAGGGAGCTGTGCAATCCACCCCCTACGACGTCATCATTATCGGCACGGGTGCGGGCGGCGGCACGCTGGCCCACCGCCTGGCCCCCTCGGGCAAGCGTATCTTGCTGCTGGAGCGCGGCGATTGGCTGCCGCGCGAGCGCGCTAACTGGGACTCGGCCGCCGTCTTTCTCCAGGGGCGCTACCAGGCGCGCGAGACGTGGTACGACGCCGATGGCCACCCGTTCCACCCGGGCATCCACTACTGGGTGGGGGGCAACACCAAAGTCTACGGAGCCGCGCTGTTCCGCCTGCGTCCGCAGGACTTCCGCGAGATCCGCCACTATGGCGGGATCTCGCCAGCCTGGCCGATCACGTACGACGACCTGGAGCCGTACTACTCGCAGGCCGAGCAGCTCTACCAGGTGCGGGGCCGCCACGGCGAGGATCCCACCGAGGGCCACTGGAGCCAGCAATATCCCCATCCGCCGATCCGCCATGAGCCCCGCATCCAGCAGCTCAGCGACGACCTCGAGCGGCTCGGCCTGCATCCATTCCACGCGCCGTGCGGCGCCCTGCTCGACCAGGACGACCAGGGCCGCGCCACGCCGTTCAGCCGCTGCATCCGCTGCGACCGCTACGACGGTTTCCCCTGCCTCGTGCAGGGCAAGAGCGACGCGGAGATCATCTGCGTGCGGCCGGCGCTGACGCACCCGAACGTGCAGCTCCTGACTCGCACGCGTGCCACGCGGCTGGTCACGGACGGCAGCGGCCGCACGGTCACCCGCGTGCTGGCGGAGCGGGACGGGCAGCCCGAGGAGTACCGCGCCGACATCGTGGTGGTAGCCTGTGGCGCGATCAACTCGGCGGCGCTGCTGCTGCGCTCGGCCAGCGACCAGCACCCTCACGGCCTGGCCAACCGCTCCGATGTCGTCGGCCGCTACTACATGCGGCATATCAGCTCCGCCGTCATGGCGCTCAGCATCGAGCCCAACCCCACCCAGTTCCAGAAGACGCTGGCACTGAACGACTTCTACTTCCGCGCCGACGACTGGGACTACCCGCTCGGCAACATCCAGATGGTCGGCAAGTCCGACGGCGAGATGGTGAAGGGCGAGGCGCCGCACTGGGCCGGCTGGGCGCCCGAGATGGCATTCGAGGAGATCGCGCGCCACGCGGTGGATTTCTGGCTCACCACCGAGGACCCCCCGCTCGCGGAAAACCGCGTCACGCTCGATCGCGACGGCGCGCTGCGCCTCCACCTGCGCGATGTGAACGGCGAGGCCCACCGGCGGCTCACCGCCAAGCTGCAGCGCATCGTCAGCCGAGCCGGCATGCGCGAGCACCTGCTGCCGCGCCGCCTATACCTCGGCAAGCTGATGGATATCGCCGCCACCGCCCACCAGGCGGGCACCGTGCGCTTCGGCACCGACCCGCGTACGTCCGCGCTCGATGTGTTCTGTAAAGCACACGACCTGGACAATCTCTACGTGGTGGACGGCAGCTTCTTTCCCTCGATCGGGGCGGTGAACCCGGCGCTGACCATCATGGCCAACGCCCTGCGCGTCGGCGACCACCTGCTCGAACGGCTGAAGTAGCGGGCTGTCCGCGTCGCTGGCACGGCGCGCGGGCGCACCCTATCATGCCGGGCGACGCGCCGCATCACGCGAGGGAGGGGCGTGCAGCGATGAAGGGCAGTGCAGTGGTCGCTGAGGTCCTGCGACGCGAGGGCGTCGAGCACGTGTTCTGCTTCCCGGCCAACCCGCTGATCGACGCCGCGGCTGCCGCCGGCATCCGCCCGATCGTCGGCCGCATCGAGCGCACCGTGGTCAACATGGCCGACGGCTACACCCGTGTGACCAACGGCCGGCGCACGGGCGTGTGCATGGTGCAGCGTGGGCCAGGCATCGAGAACGCCTACGGCGGCGTCGCGCAGGCCTACGCCGACCGCACGCCTCTGCTGGTCCTGCCGGGCGGCGAGCCGCGGGCGCGGGTGGGGCTGCCCACGGCGTTCGACGCCGTCGAGAACTACCGGGGCGTCACCAAGTGGGCCGACCGCTTCGGCAGCGCGGCCCAGATCCCCGGCCAGCTGCGCCGCGCCTTCACCTACCTGCGCGCCGGCCGTCCGGGCCCGGTGCTGCTGGAGATGCCAGCTGACGTGGCGGCCGAGGAGCTCGCCGACGCAGCCCTGGACTACGCGCCGGTGCCCCGGCTGCGCACGGCGGCCGACCCCCAGGCGGTGGCCCGTGCGGTGCGCCTGCTGCTGGCAGCGGAGCGGCCGCTGCTGCACGTCGGTCAGGGTGTGTTGTGGGCCGAGGCCACGTCCGAGCTGCGCGAGTTCGCCGAGTTGGTGCAGGCGCCCGTGATGACCACCATCCTGGGCAAGAGCGCCTTCCCCGAGGACCATCCGCTGGCCCTCGGCTGCGGCGGCGCCTCGGCCAGCTATGGCGTGCGCGAGTTCCTGCCGCGCGCCGATCTGATCTTCAGCATCGGCGCCAGCCTGGCGCGCACGCTCGCTTCGTGCTCCATCCCCTCGGGCAAGACGATGATCCAGTGCGTGGTGGACGAGCGGGATGTGAACGCCGAGTACGCCCTGGCGGCGGCGGTGCTGGGCGATGCCAAGCTGGTCCTCCAGCAGCTCTGCGAGGAGGTACGCCGCCAGACCGGGCCGGAGGGGCGCCGTGACGACGCGCGCGTGGCGCGCGAGGTGGCCGCCATGCGGGCGCGGCTCCAGGAGGAGTGGCTCCCGCGCCTGACCAGCGACGAGACGCCGATCAACCCGTACCGCGTCATCTGGGACTTCATGCAGACGATCGACCGCGCGCAGGCGATCGTCACGCACGACTCGGGCAACGTCCGCGACCAGGTGGCGCCGTTCTACGTCGCGCCGGCGCCGCGCAGCTACCTGGGCTGGGGCAACTCGACCCAGCTCGGCTCGTCGCTGGGCCTGGCGCTGGGCGCCAAGCTCGCGGCGCCGGACAAGCTGGTGGCCCACTTCCTGGGCGACGCCGCCTTTGGGATGTGCGGGCTCGACCTGGAGACCGCCGTGCGCCAGCGGATCCCCATCCTCACCCTGCTGCTGAACAACTCGGCGATGGGCAACTACGAGAAGATGCAGCCGGTGGCGGTGGCGCGATTCGGCATCAAGCGGCTGTCGGGCGACTACACGGCCTTGGCGCGGGCGCTCGGGGTGTGGGCCGAGCGGGTGGAAGCGCCGAGCGAGATCGTGCCGGCGCTGCGCCGCGCGCTGGCGATCGTGGCCGACGGCCAACCGGCGCTGCTAGAGTTCATCACCCGCGAGGAGCCCGCCATCCTGACCCCGCCGCGCGACTGACCACGAGGAGGAGCCGATGATCCGCGGTGCGCTCTGCTGGTTCCCCACGGCCGATGGCGAGACGCTGCACGGCTTCCTGATCGAGCCGGCCGCCGTGCCGGGGCCGCGGCCCGCCCTGCTGCTGGTGCACGGCGTGGCGCTCAACTTCTACACCGGGCCGCTGCCAGCGATCGGCCAGGCGCTCGCCGCCGAGGGCTATCCAGCGCTGCTCATCAACACGCGCGGCCACGACTGGGTCAGCCGCGCGGGCGCCGACCTGGCGGGCTTCGGCGGGGCCACCTACGAGCGGCTGGAGGACTGCCTACTCGATCTCGATGCCGCCGTGCGCTGGCTGGGCGAGCAGGGCCACGGCCGCGTGGTGCTCGTCGGCCACAGCCTCGGCGCGGTGAAGGCGCTGTACTATCAGGGTGAGCGGCGCCATCCCGCGGTCGTGGGCGTGGCCGCGCTCTCCTGTCCGCGCCAGTACTACACGGCGCGCGCCGCAGATCAAGAGGGCTTCACCGGCACCCTGGAGCGGGCCGAGGCGCTGCTGGCCGAGGGCCGCGGCCGCGAGCTGCTGTGGGCGCCGACCACGGGCAGCATGGGGCTGTGGTCGGCGGAGACGTTCGTTAGCAAATACGGCCGCCACGAGCGCAACGACGTGCGCCCGCACGCGGCGCGCACCGGCTGCCCGGTGCTGGCCGTGGCGGGCGGCGCCGAGCACCCGTACTTCCCCAGCTACGCGCGGGAACTGGCCGCCGCGGCTGGCGCCCAGGGGACTGTCGTGGTGATCGACGGCGCGGACCACCGCTACACGGCGCACGTGCCCGATGTGGCGGCCGCGCTCGTCCAGTGGCTCGACCG
>JADGHJ010000019.1 GCA_019686175.1 Chloroflexota bacterium
ACCGCTGCCGACCAGCCGGTGGCGCTGGGCAAACTCTCGGTGCCAGTGCCGGGCGAGGGCTTCCTCGAGGGGGTGCGCGTCGCCCCGGCGGTGCGCGGCCGGGGCTGGGGGCGGGCGATGTTCGCCCATCTACGTGCGCTGGCCTACGCGCAGGGCGCCTCCGTCGTCCGTTTCCTTACCGCGGCGGACAACACGCCGGTGCACCACATCGCTCGCGCGCTCGGCTTCGCTCACGTCGCCAGCTATCTGCCAGTGCGCAGCGAGTGCGCGGTCGCGGCCGCGCCGGTGCGCCGCGCCACACCCGAGCAAGCGGCGCGGCTTTGGGCCGTGGTGGAGCGCACCAGCGAGTCGAGGCCGCCGGTCCGCTGGCACAGTTGGGAGGCCGCCACAGCGACTCGCGACTGGCTGGAGTCCACGGCCGCGGCGGGCGGCGTGCTGCTGAGCGCGGATGGCAGCGCGCTAGTCGCCCTGCTCCCACCGGCGCGAGAGAGCGACCCCGAGGCGGTGCTACTCGCGGAGGCCGCCCCGGCCGGGGTCGCCTCGATCGCCCTGTTGGCAGGCGCCCCGGCACGCTACCCCGAGCTGCTCGGCGCGGCGCGGGCCTGGGGAGCGGACCAGCGCGCGGCTGGCGTGTTCGGCTTGCTGCCGCCCACGGCCGGGACCGCCGCCCTGGCGGCCGGGTGGACCGCCTACACCCAGTGGCCGATGCGGCTGTACGCGCACAGGCGTGAGTCGTAGCGGGCGCTGCTACTCGCCAGGATCGGGCTGCCCCAGCGCCCGGGCCACGGCCGCCGCCAGGGCGCGCCGCGTGTACACGCGCGCCAGGTGGCTGCGGTACGGCACCGAGGCATGCAAGTCGCCGAGGACATCCACGCCCTCCACGGCCCGCTCGGCCGCCTCGGCCAGCGCGGCCGCCTCGGGCCGGCGCCCGACGAGCGCCTCCTCCACCCCCTGCGCGCGATACGCTACCGGACCGACGCCCGTGATGCCGACACGGCAGCGCGCGACGGTCCCCGCCTCGTCGAGCGTCACCAGCGCCGCCACCCCGACGAGGGCATAGTGCGAGGCGGGCTGCTCGAACTTGCGGTAGGCGCTCCCCGTCCGCGGCGGCGGCACCGGGAAGCGCACGGCCGTGAGCACCTCATCCGGCTCCAGGGCGCTCTGCAGGGTATCGACGAACCACTCGTCCACCGGGACCACGCGCGCGCCCCCTGCCCCCTGCACCTGGAACTCGCAGTCCAGCGCATAGGCGACGGCCGGGGGGTCGCCGGCCGGGTCCGCGTGCGCCAGGCTGCCGCAGAGAGTACCACGGTTACGCACCTGCACGTCGGCCACCAGGCCCTCGGCCTCCACCAGCACCCGAGCCGCTTGGGCGAGCGCCGCCGACGCCTCGACCTCGGCGTGCGAGGTGAGCGCGCCAATGGTGAACTGGCCGTCGTCGCGGCGGATGTAGCGCAGGTTCGGAATGCGCCCCAGATCGACCAGCGCGGCCGGCTGGAGCAGCCGCAGCTTGAGCATCGGTAGCAGGCTGTGGCCTCCGGCCAGGATCTTGGCCTCGCCGTCGTAGCGCTGCAGCAGCGCGATCGCTTCGTCAACGCTGGTCGGCGCGTGATACTCGAAGGCGGCCGGGATCATGATTGCACCTCGACGGGCACCGGCTCCGGATGCTCAGCGGCCCAGGCGATGGCCTCGACGATCTTGATGTAGCCGGTGCAGCGGCAGAGGTTACCGTCGATGGCCCGCCGGATCTCCTCCTCGGTGGGATGCGGGTTGCTGGCCAGCAGGGCGGCGGCGCTCATGATCATACCGGGGGTACAGTAGCCGCACTGCAAGCCGTGCTTGAGGCGGAACCCTTCCTGCACGGGGTGCAGGTGCGTCTCGCTGCCCAGCCCTTCGATGGTCGTGACCGTCTGACCATCGGCCTGGACGGCGAGGATCGTGCACGACTTCACGGCCTGGCCGTTGAGATGGACCGTGCAGGCGCCGCACTGGGTGGTGTCGCAGCCCACATGGGTGCCGGTAAGCCCCAGGGTATCGCGCAGGAAGTACACCAGCAGTTGGCGCGGCTCGACCTCGCGGGTAACGGTCTCACCATTGACCGTGAGGGTAATGCGCTGTGTCGTCGCCATACGGGCACCGTCTCCTCTGGCCGCTCGGGGCTCGGCAACTACCAGGCGCGGGGCAGCACGCCGAGGAGAGCCGCGAGTTGGCGTGTGGGCGCCAGGCACCGCGAGCGCTTCCCCGGCAGTATGGCACCGTGGCTCCGCGTTGGCAAGCACGGCGGCGTGACACGCCTGTAATTTCAGAACGGATGTCCGGCGCCAGCCTCCCTGTTATCCTGCTGTCGAACGCTAGTTCGAAACTTATGATCGAGGTTGGCAACCATGAGCACGGCTTGGCCCTCGCGTCGCCCGGCGCTGCCACCCCCCTACCAACGGCTGCCGTTCGGACCTGACGTCTCCGCTCGCCGGCGCCTGCAGGCGCGGCCCCGACGCGCACGGTCCAGTGAGTGGCGCGTGCCGGCCGCGCTCGCCGCCTGCGGTCTGCTCGCCGTCGTGGCCCGGTGGCCGGGAGCGTGGTGATGGCCCGGGTTCGGAGCCGAAGCGGGTGCCGGCGCGGCGCGTTCGGCGGTTGCAGGGCCACCCCGGCGCCTGTCGCCGCACCAGCGCGGCCCGCTGGCAGCCGGCTAGTGGTCGCGCTATGGGAGGCGCTGGTCACCGCGTACGCGTTGGGCCTGGTCGCGGCGGCCGTGTGCTGGGCGACGAGGGCCAGTTGGTGAGGGCCGGGCGCCGCGCCCTTGGGCCGGGCGCCCAGGGGCCAGGAGAGAAATTCAGGCCCGGGAGCCGGTGCCTCGGCTGCCAGCGTCGCCGACAATGGGCGCGACGACCGAGCGAGTGGCACGGCTCTTGCGCCACGTGGGCCGCGTCGCCGCCCCGGGACGGAGGCCGACGCACAACACCGTGCGGCTCGCCGGACGCTAGAGGTGGTCGTTGGCTCGCCGGCAGGCTGGCGGCTGCACGAGGTCGGAGGCACACGGGATGAACTTCAAGGACGTGGAGCACGAGCGCTGGGGATCGTTCTACCTCGCGCGCCTGCAGCATCTCTGCCAGTTGGAGGCGCGCCGCACTGCGCCCCCCGCCGCCCTGCCCGATCCTCAGCGACTCATCCACAAGGCGATCTTCGCCACGTACTGCGCGTGCGTCCAGTACGGTCGGAAGGACGCCGCCGATCGCCTGCTAGCACTGCGCCCTCCGTCCCGCCCGGGCGTGGAGGCGCGCCCTGCTTGAACGAGGCCGCCCTGTGCGGAAGCGACAGCGCCGGGGACGCGCTGCCCCGGGCGCTGTCGCTGTGCGGTACCCTGGTTGCGGCCGCGATCGCGCCGCCCGGCTGTGCACCGCGAACGCAGCGGCCAGGGGTGGAGCCGCTCACGGGCGGCGCCCGCCGTCGGGCTGAAACGGCAGACGTCGAGCGGCCCCACCACCAGCTTCAGGGTAGGCGGCCGGACCGTGGCCCACCATAGTCGATCCGCACAGAACTCCGCGCGCACCCGTGGTGCGAGCTGCACAACCGGCGGCTGCGGGGCGCCGATAGCTCCCTGGCCAGACCTGTGATAAGGTGGGGTAGCAGCCTCGCACACAGGAGAGTTCTCGCTCGGCACGCCGGCGGGCCTGTGGCAGGTGGCGGGGCAGTATCTGTGGTGTGGGCGCGGGTCTGGCCGGACAAGAGCCCACGCTCCGGCGGCCGCGCGGGGGGACGATGAACGAGCGCGACTGGATCTGGGCCGAGTGGCTGCTGGGAGTGTTCGGGACGGCCACGCTGTTCGTGGGGCTGGCCCTGATGGGATCGGCGGCGCAGCACGAGTTCATGGGATGGCTCGGCTGGACCACGGGCACGCTTGCCTTCGCCATCGTACCGTGGACGGTCGTCGCACTGCGGCCGCGGCGCCTGACGGGCGGCCTGATGGGTGTGGGGATCAGCATCGGCGCGCTGGCACTGATCCTGATCCTCGCCTCGCTGTACGGCGTGACGATCCCACCGCTCGTCGTGCCGGTGGCGCTAGTGCTCGGCTTCTTCAGCGGCGCCCTGGGTGAGCCGGCGCTGGGCGCCTCCTGGCGCTAAGCGCCCCCCTCGCCACACGCCCCCCTCATCTGGCGTCCCGCGCGAGCCGGAGGCCCGCGCCGCGTGCGGCAGCCGAGGAGAAACCCTCCCCCCGCTGCTTCTGGCAAGAGCAGCGGGGGGAGGGCTCGCGCGTCTAGCGTGGAGGCTTTGGGCCCCGCCGCTCAGAGGTCGTAGAAGCGGCGTGCGTTCTCCTCCAGGATCTTCCGCTTGGCCGACTCCGGGATGTCCCGGCGCTGACGCAGCATGCGCGCCGCGAACGGCTCGCGGTCGCCGTGCGGCATATCGGAGGCGAACAGGATGTGGTCCTCGCCGAGCAGCTCGATGGCCTGGGGCAGCAGCGCGTCCTCGACCTCGCAGCTCACGTAGATGCGCCCGGAGCGCAGCATCTCGCTGGGCTTGCACTCGGCGCGCGGGGCGGGGACGGGCATCCGCCGCGCCAGGTCGCGCACGTACTCCCAGCGGTGATCGATGCGGTCGATCAGGAAGTGGAGCCACTGACTGCCGCACTCGAAGAAGCCGACGCGCAGGTTCGGGTAGCGCTCCAGCACGCCGCTGGTCAGGATGGCCGTGAAGCCCATGAACACCGGCACGAGGAAGGGGATCACGAACGCGGGCATGAGCTGGTCGTAGAGGTTGTTGAGCGAGGGACATGCCCAGCCCACATGCACCGCGATGGGCAGTCGCTGCCGATCGCACTCGGCGTAGAACGGCTCCAGCGACGGATGATCGAGCAGGCGGTCGCCTGCGGTGCCCAAGACCATCACCCCACGGGCGCCCAGCTCCTTCGCCCGCCGCACCTCGGCGGCGGCCGCCGCGGGGTCATCGAGGTTGACCAGTGCCACGAAGTGGAGGCGGTCGGACTGCCGGCAGACATCGGCGAGCCAGCCGTTGTAGGCGTGGCAGAGGGCACTCCCCAGGCCGGGATCGGTGGTCAGCGGGTAGGCGAGGAACAGCGTCGGGTAGAGGACCTGCACATCGATGTCCTCGGCGTCCATCGCCCGCAGGCGTGCCTCGGGACGCCGCATCTCCATGCTCTCGATGGCGTCGGCGTCCCACTTGCGGGCGTGGAACGGCGTCTTGACCTCACCGTAGCCGGTGGGCGTGCCGACCATCATGCAGCCGCGGCCGGTGGGGTGCGGCACGATGTGCGAGTCGATCAGCCAGTACGCCTGGTTGCCCGCACCGACGATCTGGGGACGGCGATCCGCGTACTCAGACGGCCAGTAGGGGTCGCTGAAGGTCGCGGCCCACTCCTCGACATGCCCGTCGGCATCGATCACTACCATGGCTCCTCCTTCTGGGGCTCCGCACCGTGTGCTCGCGGCCAGGCGCTCGCTACTCCGGCGACCGCTGTGCCGTCTCGCCCCGCTGCTCGGCCAGCCAACGCCAGAACGCCAGCCGCGCCGCCTGCTCGGGAGGGAACCCGGCGCCAAGCGCCTGGACGCGCAAGTGCATGCGCCGCCACTGCTCCGTCAGATCGGCCAGGGCCGCGGTGTGCGCGGCGAGCGCGGCTTGCAGGCGCTGACAGCGGGCCAACACGGCCTCGGGTTCCGTGCTCATCCCCTCTCCTGACCGTGGGGCGGTCTCCTCGCATCGTTGCACTTGCCGTATGCTACTGCAATCCCACGCGGCCCGGCAGGGTTAGCACGGCTCGGTGACCTCGACGATGCTGGCGTAGGTAATGGCGAGCAGGTGCTCCAACTCGTCCTCGGTGATGCACAGCGGCGGCATGAGCACGATAACGTCGCCGAGCGGGCGCAGGATGGCGCCGCGCTCTCGGGCCGCGCGGCAGACGCGCTGGCCGACGCGCGCCTCCAACGGATACGGCGCGCGTGTAGCGCGGTCGGCGACCAGCTCGATCCCTACCATGAAGCCGCGCTGCCGGACCTCCCCGACATGGGCGAGTGCCCGGAAGGGGGCCAGCCCCTTGGCGAGCCGGGCGATCTTCGGCTGGAGCCGGCCCAAGGTGTCCTCCTGGGCGAACAAGTCGAGGTTGGCCAGCGCGGCGGCGCAGCAGAGCTGGTTGCCCGTGTAGGTGTGCCCGTGGAAGAACGTCTTTAGCTCGGTGTAGTCGCCGAGGAAGGCGTCGTAGACAGCCTGGGTGGTGAGCACCGCCGAGAGGGGCAAGTAGCCGCCCGTGATCCCCTTGCCCAGCACCAGGAGGTCGGGCGCCACCCCCTCGTGCTCGCAGGCGAACAGCCGCCCCGTGCGGCCGAAGCCGGTTGCCACCTCGTCGGCGATGAGCAGCACGCCGTAGTGGTCGCACAGCGCCCGCACACGACGCAAGTAGCCGGGGGGCTGGGTGATCATGCCCGCCGCGCCCTGCACGAGCGGCTCGACAATCACCGCCGCAACCTCGGAGGCGTGCGCGGCAAGCAGATCGCCCAGCGCCTCGGCACAGGCCAGCTCGCAAGCGGGATGGGTCTTGCCTAGCGGGCAGCGGTAGCAGTATGGCTGCGGCGCGTGCAGCACCGGGAACAACAGGGGCCGGAAACGTGCGTGGAACAGGTCGATGCCGCCGACGCTCACCGCGCCGAGCGTGTCGCCGTGATAGGCGCCCTGCAGGCTCAGGAAGCGGGTGCGCTGGGGCTCGCCACGATGCTGCCAGTACTGAAACGCCATCTTGAGTGCGATCTCGACGGCGCTGGCGCCGTTCTCGGCGTAGAAGACCTTCGTGAGACCGGGTGGGGCCAGCGCGACGAGCCGCCGCGCCAGCTCGATAGCGGGCACGTTGGCCAGCCCTAGTAGCGTGCTGTGGGCGATGCGGTCGAGCTGGGCCCGCACGGCCGCGTCGAGCACGGGGTGGCGATGACCGTGGATGGTCACCCAGAGCGAGGACACGCCGTCGAGGTACCGGCGGCCCGTGGTGTCGATCAGGTAGCTGCCCTCGCCGGCGGCGATCACTAGGGGCTCGTCGGCCAGCCAGTCGGCCATCTGCGTGAAGGGGTGCCAGACGTAGGCTTTGTCGTCGGCGATGAGGCGGGCGGTGTCGGCCTCGGGCGCTGGCGCAGCGTGTGCTTGATCACGGGCGGCAGTCGGTTGGTCGCGCATACGACGTGGTTCCATCCAAGCCCAGAGCTGCCCGCTGGCGCGTCGCGCGGCCCGGCAGGTCGCGGGGCGCCAGGTGAGACGCCCCCAAGTATAGGGGCTGCCGAGCGTGCGACGCCCCCGATTTCTGCTAGCTCCGCGCGACCACCCGGCCGTGGCTGTTGACGCGGCCAGCACGCGATGCCTACCATCCCGGCGGCGACTTCTGGAAAGGACCGCTTGTGGCCTTCGCACTTCCCCGCATCGACACGGCCAGCGCCCGCTACCCCTGGTATGTCCTTGGCAGCGTCTGCGTCGGGATGGTGATGGGCACGTTCGACTTCGGCGCGCTCAACGCCGCCTATCCGACGCTGGCCGCGGCCTTCGACGCGCCGGCCGCGGTGATTAGCTGGGTGGGGATCGCCTACTCGCTCACCTCGGCCAGCCTGCTCGCTGTGTTCGGCCGGCTCGCCGATCTGGTGGGGCGCAAGCGGGTATACCTGCTGGGGTTCGTGGTCTATCTCGTGGGCGCCGTGGCAGCCAGCCTAGCCCCTGGTCTGTCCTGGCTGATCGCGGCGCGCGCCCTCTGCGGCGTGGGCAGCGCGATGCTAGTGGCGAACTCGATCGCCATCATCGGTGCCCACGTCCCGGCGCACCGTCGGGGCATGGCGATCGGCGCGGTGGAGACGGCGGTCGCCGTGGGGCTGGCCCTCGGGCCGGTGGCGGGGGGCATGCTCGCCGAGCGGCTGGGATGGCGCGCCATCTTCTTGGGGAGCTGGCCTGCTGGCCTGCTCGGGCTGCTAGTAGGCCTGATCGTCCTGCGGGAAACACCGCGCAGTGGACCGCGCGAGCGCTTCGATTTCCTGGGGGCCGGGCTGTTCGCGACCGGGGTGGTGGCGCTGCTGCTGGGGCTTACCCTGGGCTCGACCACCGGCTGGACGACGCCACGGGTGCTCGCGGCGTTCCTGGCGGCCGCCCTACTGCTGCCGACGTTCGTGGTGGTGGAGCGACGCGTGAAGCACCCGATGATCGCCCTGTCGCTGTTCCGCCACCCGGTGTTCGCCGCGGCCAACGTAGCGAAGGTCTGCTGCTACGCTAGCTTCATGAGCGCCACCTTTCTGGCACCGTTCTACCTGCAGGAGGTGCTTGGGCTCGCTCCTGGCCAGGTGGGCGTCGCGCTGGCCCCGGTGCCCATCGCCCTGTCCGTCTCGGCGCTGGGGATGGGCGCGCTCTCCGACCGGGTGGGCACCCGCCGGCTATGTGTCGCCGGCCTGCTGCTCGGAGCGATCGGCGCGGTGCTGCTCGCCCGCCTGGCGCCGGAGGGCGGCTACGCCGCGGCGTTCGTGAGCCTGCTGGTGCTGGTGTTCGGCATGGGCACGTTCATCGCGCCCAACGACAGCGCGATCATCGGCGCAGCGCCCCGTCACCAGCTCGGGGTGGCCAGCGGCATCCTGGCGCTCACCCGCAGCCTGGGCATGATCCTGGGGCTGGCGATCGCGGGCACGGTGTTCAGCGCCCGGCAAGCCTACTACCTGGCCAGCGGCGCGGGGAGCGCTGCGGCGTTTCTCGCCGCGTTCCACGACGTGTTCAAAGTAGTACTGGGACTGTGCCTGCTCGGCGTGGCCCTGAGTCTGGTGGGGGGCCCCCGGCGGGCAGCCGGGCCAGCGCACGCGCACGAGTAGCACGCTACACTGCAGGCACGAGCGCCGGTCTCGGCGACAGGGGCCGGTGCGGGCGACAGTGCCGACTAGGGAGGCCGTCATGCCGGGCGATCGCTACCCGCGCTTTCGGGCCGCGGCCGTCCAGGCCGCGCCGGTGTTCCTCGACCGCGATGCCACGATCGACAAGGCGGTGCGGCTGATCGATGAGGCCGCCCGCCAGGGCGCCGAGCTGGTGGTGTTCCCGGAGGTCTGGGTGCCCGCGTACCCCGTGTGGACCCTGGTGTACGCGCCGATGGACAACCACGACTTCTTCCGCCGGCTGTTCGACAACAGTGTGAAGGTGCCCAGCCCCGCCACCGAGCAACTCGCGGCGGCCGCCCGGCGTGCGGGCGTGTACGTCAGCATCGGGATCAACGAGAAGAGCGACGTGAGCATGGGCGCCATCTGGAACAGCAACCTGCTGTTCGACCGCCTGGGGCGTCTGATCCACCACCACCGCAAGCTGGTCCCCACGTTCGCCGAGAAGCTGGCCTGGGCCAACGGCGATGGGGCCGGGCTGCGGGTGGCCGAGACCGACCTGGGCCGCATCGGCGTGCTGCTGTGCGGCGAGAACACGAATCCACTGGCGCGCTACGCGCTGCTGGCCCAGGGCGAGCAGGTGCATCTGTCCACCTGGCCGCCGCTGTTTCCCTTCAAGCGGCCCGGCGCCGGCCAGAACTACGACATCCGGCAAGCCACGCTGATCCGCGCGGCGGCCCACTCCGTGGAGGGCAAGGTGTTCACCCTGGTTGCCAGCGGGGTGTGGGACACCGTGGCCATGGACATCGTGGCCGGCGACCGCGCGGACATCCGCGAGGTGCTGGAGCGCACGCCGAAGTCGGCGTCGATGATCATCAATCCGAACGGAGAGATCATCGCCCAAGTCGCCCCGGGCGAGGAGGGCTTCGCCCTCGCCGAGATCGACCTGGGCGAGAGCATCCTCTACAAGCAGATCCACGACATCGTGGGCTACTACAACCGCTTCGATGTGTTCGATTTCCGGTTGAACCGTGCGCCCAACCGCCCGATCACCATCGTCGAGCCGCCAGCAGCCGGCCAGGTCACCCCGGCGCTGGACCACGAGCAGGCGTCCTTCGCGGCGGTGGAAGAGATCAGAGGCGCTACTAGCCCGTAGACTGCCCTAGGAGCCGGCGAGGGTGAGGATGCCCGGCGGCGGGGCGGCACCGACCAGCCCAATGGCGACCAGCGTGTAGGAGCCGCCGGGCATTAGGTGAATGCTAGGGATATCGGTCACCGGCTGCGTGGTCCCGGTAGCCAGCGCCTCTACGGTGATCGTGCCCGGCTGGATCTCCACGTGGGGCGTCACAGTGCGGAACGCCACATTGGCGAACAGCGGCGGCAAGCCGGGGACCGCGACGTCGACCGGCGGGGCGTTGGGTGAGGCGTGGACGAAGCGGACCTGCGCCGCGTCAGGTGGGCCGGTCAGGACGTCCTCCAGCACGAGGAGCGGCTCGCCCGGCGTGACGGCCAGCACCAGCACTGTGTACAGGCCGCCGGGCGCTAGCGTGATCTCAGCCTCGACCAGCAGCGCATCGGCCGCCGCGTCGTCGGTCCGCGCGGTCAAGGCCCGTACGCCCGGCGACACTGGGAGATAGCCGCTCACCTCCCCGAACGGGAGCCCCTGCGCGGCGAGCTGGCCATCGACGAACACCTCGATCGGCGGTGCACCCGGCGCGACATGGGCCACCCGCACCAGGGCGGGTAGCTGAGCAACCGGAGCCGCCGCCCCAGCCGGAGAGCCTAGCTCGCCCACTCGCCACACCAACACCAGGGGTAGGAGCCAACACAGCACCAAGGCGGTCACTGACCTCTCCTCTATCCGTGGCGTCCGGGTCCACTAGCACCGACCAAGCTGGTCCAGTATGGCAAACTGCGGGCCTTGGTCCTTCGGGAGGGCCAAGGCCTCGCCCGATCGGGCGGTGACCATCACAGTGGAGCAAGCGGACTCCCCGCGCTATAATCGCCCGGCCTGCCGCGCCAGCGCGGCGGCGGCGCTCTCCTCGGCACGAGGGCGCTAGCGAGGTGAAATGAATGGCCGCACCTGGCAAGGCGCTCGCCCCCGCGCGCTCGTGGACTGTCAGCAGCAGCACGCTCCTGCGGCTGCTCCTCCTCCTCTTCTTCTGCTCGGGCATCAGCGGCCTGGTCTACCAGGTCCTCTGGTTGCGCATCCTCAGCCTGACGTTCGGCGTGACCGTGTTCGCGGTCAGCACCGTGCTGGCCAGCTTCATGGCCGGGCTGGCGCTGGGGAGCTACCTGGCCGGACGGATCGCTGACCGCCTGCGCAACCCTCTGCTCGCCTACGGAACTGTCGAAGTGTGCATCGGGGTAGCGGCACTGCTGGTACCGCCGCTCATCTTCGGCCTGCAGGGAGTCTACAAGACCCTGTACGAGGCTCTAGGCGGTGCGCCCTTGCTCGTGGGCGCGGTGCGGGTGGTCCTGGCTTTCCTGATCATGCTGGTGCCGACCAGCCTGATGGGCGCCACGCTGCCGATCATCATCAAGTCGTCGCTGATGCGGGCGGAGGGGCTGAGCCAGAACGTTAGCCTCCTGTACGCGGTGAACACGTTCGGCGCGATCGTGGGCACCGCGATGGCTGGCTTCTACCTGGTGGCCACCTATGGCATCCAGACGACTACGAACCTCGCGGCGACCGTGAACATCGTGGTGGGCCTGGCCGCCGTGGTGGCCGCGCGGCTGCTGGCCCCGACGCTGACCGAGGCGCAGGAGGCGATCCGGGCGGGCGATCGCGCCGTCGCCCAGTCAGCTGCGCTCATCCCGAGCCGGGTCCAACGCGTGGTGTTCGCCGCGTTCGCGCTGTCAGGCTGCCTCTCGCTGGCGTACGAGGTGGTGTGGTCGCGCGTGCTGGCGATGTTCTTCAACTCCAGTGTGTACGCGTTCACGGTGATGCTGACCACCGTGCTGTTCGGCATCGCCGTGGGGAGCTGGGCCATCACGCCGTTGCTGCGCCGCCGCTGGAACTGGGTACTGGTGTTCGGGCTGCTCGAGCTGGCGGTCGCGCTCACCGCCGCGCTGTCGCTCCTCACGCTCGGCCAGATGTATCCGCTCACGGGGCTCCTGCAAGAAGTGCGCGGGGTGCGCCGGCTGCTCGCCGACGACCTGAGCTTCATGGCGGTAGTGGCGTTCCTGGCCATCTTCCCGCCGATGTTCCTGTTGGGCATGACCTTCCCCGCGGCCGCCCGCGTCTATGCGGCGAACGCGGCGGACGCCGGCCGGCGCATCGGGGCGATCTACTCGGCCAACACCTGCGGCGCGATCTTCGGCTCGATCGCCGGGGGGTTCGTGCTCATCCCCCATCTCGGTGCGCAGAACAGCCTGGTGGCGTTGGCGCTGGGCAACGCCGCGATCGGCCTGGCGCTGCTGGCCGTCGCGGGGCGGCCCGCGCCCCTCAGTCGGTTGGCACTAGCCGTTGGGCCAGCGGTGGTGCTGGGACTGCTGCTCCGTCTGGCACCCAACCTGTACCCCGCGATCTTCGCCGGGCGCGAGGAGTGGCTGCGCACGCGCCCGTTCGTGCCTGAGGATGCCTTCTGCGCCGGGCAGACGATCTGGTACGAGGAGAGTCTGGAGAACACCGTCAGCGTGTCGCTGACGCCGAGCGACGTGCGCTGCCTGTTCACCAACAGCCGCGGGCAGACCAACAGCGACCCGGGCCTGGTCGCCTACCACCGGACGATCGGCCACTTCGGGCTCCTGCTACACCCGAACCCCCGCGACATGCTGGTCGTCGGCCTGGGCGGCGGGGCCACCCCGGGGGCCGCCGCTCAGTGGGAGAACGTGCACGTGGACATCGTGGAGCTGTCCGAGGGCGTCGTGCACGCCGCGCCGTGGTTCCGCGAGGAGAACTACGACGTGCTCAACCTGCCCAACGTGACGCTGCGTGTCGACGACGGGCGCAACTACCTGCTGCTGACCGGCAAGCGGTACGACGTGGTCACCGCCGACATCATCCGGCCCAACGACGCTGGCGCGGCGAACCTGTATTCCGTGGAGTACTTCCGCCTGGTACGCGACGTACTCAAGGACGACGGGTTAATGGTCCAGTGGCTGGCGCCCTTCTCCGAGTACCAGTACAAGCTGCTGATGCGCACGTTCCTGGCCGCGTTCCCTCACGTCACGCTGTGGTCGAATGGGGACCTGCTGGTCGGCTCGAAGTCGCCGATCCGCATCGATCCGGCCGTGTTGGAGGCCAAGTTCCGGCAGGAGCGCGCGGCGACGGCCCTGGAGCACGTGGGCCTGTTCAACGCGCAGCAAGTACTCGACCGCTACAACGCCAGCAAGCCCGAGCTGGAGCGCGTGGCGGGCGACGGCCCGATCATCACCGACAACCACCCGTACATCGAGTACTTCCGCTCGCTGCCGAGGGACGGTCCGCCTGACGTCACGGGGTACAGCCACAACGTCGCCGAGATCCTGAAGTAGCGCCGCGCCCTAAGCGTGGCCCGGCGCGCCGCCGGTGAGTTCAGCGCGAACCTGGCGCGTGGCAGCCACCAGCACGGCGAGCTTCGCCTCGGCTAGCCGCCGGGGTAGCGGTGCCATCCCACAGTCGGTACACGGGTACAGGCGCTCCGGCGGGACATGGGCCAGCGCGGCGCGAAGACGCGCGGCCACCGCCGCCACCGGCTCCGCGGGCGCCGGGCTTACATCGACGCAGCCATATAGCACGTCCTTGTCCCCGGCCAGGCGCAAGACGGCCGGATCGACCCCCGGCGCCGCGAACTCCAGCGACACCTGCTGCACTCGGCTCGCCCGGAGCAACGGTAGCAGGCGTTGGTACTGGCTCCAGTCGCAGTTCTGCTGCTTCCAAGCCAGCACCGCCGGGGTCCCATAGCCGTAGCACACGTGCACCGCCGTGGTGGCGGCCACCCCATCGAGACAGCGATCGAGCGCGGCGATTCCCCACGCCTCGACCTTGTCGAGGTAGATGTTGAAGCAGGGTTCGTCGATCTGGATCACGTCGGCGCCGGCCGCCGCCAGCTCGCGCGCCTCGGCGTTGATGGCGTCGGCGATGGCCAAGGCGAAGGCTCGCTCGTCGTGATAGTACGCGTCGTGGCTGGTGTCCGCGATGGTCATGGGACCGGGAATGGTCACCTTCAAGCGGCGCGTGGTATGGGCGCGCGCGAACTGCAGCGCCGCCAGGAGCACGGGCTGCCGGCGCACCACGGGCTGCGCGACGGTAGGCACGGGCGCGGTGTAACGGTCGCCGCGGGTGCGCTTCTCGACTAGGATCGTGTAGTCGAAGCCCTCGAGCCCCCGGGTGAAGCCCTCGATGTAGTGGCGCCGCCGCTGCTCGCCATCGGTGACGATGTCGAGGCCGAGGTCCTCCTGGAGCTTGAGCGCCACGAGCACAGCGTCGTCCTGGCCCTCGGCCAGCAGCGCCCCCTCGAGGCGCCAGTCTGGCCGGACTGATTCGGGCGTCGCGAGCCAGCCGGGACGCGGCAGGCTGCCGACGAGCGTGGTAGGAAGCAGCGGCGCGGCCACAGTCCTGTCTCCTCATTGCGAGACGCGGATTGCGTGGTGGTCGTCTCTCGCCCAGTATAGGGGAGCCACGGGATCGTAGCGGGCTACCACTCCGAGTCGAGCACCGCGGCGCAGGGCGTCGGCGTCGCCAGCGCCTCGGGGATCGGCGCCCAGTCGAAGCTACCCGTGAGCAGGACGACCTCCACCCCGCGCACGCGCCAGCCCTCCGGCGTGCGAACGAGCGTGTACGCGTCCTCCACGTGCGGCGCGCGTGTGCCCCGGGGCTCCCCGTCCTCCGTACACACCCAGTCCTCCCACTGCTCGCGCGTACGGGCCGTGGCGTGCGTCGCATCCACAAGCTGAACTTCGAGCACGTCCAGCGAGAGCGGCGTGGAGACCAGGCGCAGGCCGCGCGCGCGGTAGTCGAGGATCTCCTGACTGAAGTACGCCAAGGCATCGCCCGTCCAGGCTGCGGCGAGCAGTGACGGATCGCCACGGCGCAGGGCGTCGGTCCAGACGGACGGGGCATTGGCCAGCTCGACTGCCGCGCGCACGGCCGCTTCCTCGGTCGACGCAGCTGCGGGCCTCGACGCTACTAGCAGCAGGGAAGCTGCCAGCAACAGGCCCGAGGCACGGAAGCGAGCGACGGGGCCTGGGACGGGGCCTGGATGAGGCCTACTCCTCGTCGAACAGTTCCTCAAGCGGGCGGTCCGGTCCGACCGCTTGGCCGACGCGCACCCAGCGGCCCTCATAGACGTTGAGCTGCCAGAGCGTGCCGCAGCGCGGGCACTGATAGATATCGTCGGCGCTGGTCGGCAATAACTCTTCGCCACACTGTGCACAGCGCATGCTGCCCCCTTACCCTCGGGTCCCAAGGCGGTCGCGTAGTCTCGATGCGGGACCGGTGCCTAGCGCGGCCCCCAATACGGGTATGGCGCGTATCCGGGCGGAGCCGGCTGCGTCGGCCCCCACGGAGTCGGATACGGTTGCACGATTTGGCCCCAGCCTAGATTCCCGAGGTCGCCACATCCCCCGGGGCCGCATAGGGCGCCCACTGCGGGGCTCAGGTACGGCGCGTAGCCGTAGGGCAGGTAGCCGTACGGGCCATAGGCGTAGGGCGCATACGCGCCCGGGGCACCGGAGGGCACGTAGGCGCTCGGGGGAACAGCGGCGGGATCGGCCGCGTACGGGTTGTAGGCGTACGGGGTGGCCGCGTAGGGGTCGTAAGTGTACGGATTGGCGGCGTAGCCTCCCGCCGCGCCGCCGGTCAGCGGGGTGGCGCCAGACAGGCGTGCGTAGGCATAGGGATCGACCTGGCCCGCGGTGGGATCGGCCTGATAGGCCGGGATGAACGCCAGGCCATAGAACGGGTCCGGCTGGATGTTAAGGTCGACCGACGGACCGGTGCAGTTGGAGGTCACGCGGCTGGTTGCGTTGCTGTACGGAGTACTGCTCGGATACCCGGGGTTGCGCACGGTAGGGGCGGTGGAGGCGGAGCAGAGCTGCTGGGCCTCCGCCGCGATGGGCGCGACGTGAAGCAGGCCACCGACAAGCAGCACCGGGAGCAGCTTGCGCACGATCGTCTCTCCTGCGCCGAGTGGGCTCGGCCAATGGTCCCCTCGCCTAGGGGCTCCGCGCCCCTGGCGTGGCGGATTGTAGCAGAATCAACCGTGCTCGGCCCGCTCCTCGCGGGTCGCAGCCGCCTCCCAGCCGCGCAGCGCTCGCAGGACCGCGGCAGCCAAATGCTGCGCGACCAGCGCGCTGCCAGGCTGGCGGTGTGCCGCGCGCGTGTCCACGGCGATGCCGAGCACCAGCGCCGTCGTGCAGTCCGACTCGCCCAGGTCGGCCAGATCGGGCCGCGCGCCCCAGCAGCCGAGCCGGGGGTTGGGCTCGGAGTCGTCGCGTGGCTCGAGCGCGAACGCCTCCTGGACGGCCGCCTGGATGGCGGCGCACAGCTCGCTCCACAGATGGTAGCAGTCGGCCGGCGAGAAACGTGCGCCGAGATCGACCAGCGCCAGCGGGGTATCGTCGTGCACCACGCGCAGGTGGACGACGGCGACGTGCTCCCCGTAGTCCGGAAACCGGCGGAGCGGCGAGATCTGGAGCGTGTAGGTGCGGCCCGCCAGCGCGAAGCGGCCCTGCAGCGCCACCCGCGAGAAGTCCGGCAACGGCGCGGCGTAGTCCGCCATCTCTCCTCCAGCCCCGGGCATCGTCCCGCAGGCAGCACGGGTTGCAAGGATTGTACCGCCAGGGTTCAGGGTCTGGTACACTGCCGGGTGCTGCGCGCGGTCGAACGGCGCCTCGTGCCTCGCCGTACCAGCGCGCGGTCGGCCGACGCCGCGCCGCCACGCGAACCCGAGGAGAGGGCGGAGGTGGTCCTGTGAACAACCTGCTGCGCGTCGACCTCACCCATGGCCAGATCGCCCGCGAGCCGCTGCCTGAGCGCTACGCGCGCCTCGCCGGCCGCGCGCTCTCGTCGCGGCTCATCGCGGACGAGGTGCCCGCCACCTGCGACCCGCTCGGGCCCCATAACAAGCTGGTGTTCACGTGCGGCTACTTCGCCGGCACGTCGCTCACCAGCGCCATGCGCACCTCGGTAGGTGGCAAGAGCCCGCTCACGGGGACCATCAAGGAGAGCAATGCGGGCGGCACGGTCTCCATGCGCCTGGCGCAGCACGGCTACCGGGCGCTGATCATTGAGGGCGAGGCGTCCCCGGGCACGCTCCTCCTCCTCCACATCAGCCAGGAGGGCGCGCGCCTGCTGCCCGCCGACGAGTACCGAGGGCTGGGCAACCTCGCGCTGGCCGAGCGCCTGCGCGCGCGCTTCGGCGAGCGGGTCGCCTTCGCCACGATCGGCCCGGCCGGCGAGTACCTGTACAACGCCTCGGCGATCGCCCACAGCGACGCCGATGGGCGCGCCAGCCGCATCAGCGCGCGGGGCGGCCTAGCCGCCGTGATGGGCCGCAAAGGGCTCAAGGCCATCGTCATCGACGAGGTCAAGGGGTTCGTCCCCAAGCCGGTGCGCGCCGACCTCTGGCGCCAGGGCCAGCGCAGCTATACCGAGATCGTCCACACCCACCCCGCGACGAAGATCTACCGCGAGGTGGGTACCTCGGCCATGGTGCGGGTGATGCAGGGCCACGGCGGGCTGCCCACGCGCAACTACCGCGACGGCCGCTTCGAGCTCTTCGAGAACCTCTCCGCCGAGACGTTCGTCAAGAACATCACCGAGCGTGGCGGCAATCCCACCCACGCCTGCATGCCCGGCTGCATCATCCGCTGCTCGAACGTGTACCCGGACCAGAACGGCCAGGAGCTGGTCTCGCCAGTGGAGTTCGAGACGATCGGCATGATGGGCTCGAACTTGGGCATCGGCGACCTGGACACGGTGGCGCGGCTCAACCGCGTGTGCAACGACTTGGGCCTCGACACGATCGAGATGGGCGTGACGCTGGGTGTGGCCATGGAGGCCGGACTCCTCCCCTTCGGGGACGGCGAGGGCGCGCTGCGCCTGTTGGACGAGGTGGGGCGCGCCACGATCCTGGGGCGCTTGCTGGGCGCTGGCGCCCTCATTACCGGAAAGACGCTCGGCGTGCGGCGCATCCCCCATGTCAAGGGGCAGGGACTGCCCGCCTACGAGCCGCGAGCGCTCAAGGCGCTGGGCGTGACTTACTGCACCAGCCCTATGGGTGGCGACCATACCGCCGGCCACACCGTGCGCTTCACCAACGACCACCGCAACGCCGCCGAGGCCGTCGAGGTCTCTCGCCGCGCCCAGGTGATGTTCACCCTCTTCGATTGCCTGGGCGTGTGCATCTTCGCCGTGCCCCAGATGCGCGACCGCCTCGATGTATTGGCGCAGGCGGTCAGCGGCCTGATGGGCTTCGACATCGACGCCGACGGGCTGCAGCAGCTGGCGCTGGAGACGCTGCGCGTCGAGCGCACCTTCAACCGGGCGGCAGGTTTCACCAAGGAGCACGATCGGTTGCCCGAGTGGCTGGTCAACGAGGTGCTGCCCTCCACCGGGACCACGTTCGACGTGAACCCCGAGGAGATGGATCGGATCTTCGCCCACGCGGGCTTCTAGGTGCCCGAGGGTTCGGTCAGCCGCGGCAGCACAGGTATACGCGGTTCGACTCGCCCTGCGCCTGCCCCTGCGGCCCCACCGCGCGCACCAGATAGACACCGTCGGCGGCGGCGAATTGGTAGCCGCTGCTCTGGACGAGCGCTATGACGGTGCAGGTGGCTGTCGGGGTGCTGAACGCGGGGCAGCGTCGCACCTCGTAGAGTTGGGCGTTGCTGAGCGGGTTCCAGGCTAACGCGAACTGGCCGCTTCCCAACGGCGTGGCTGTCAAGGTCAGGGCCGCCGGCACGTAGTTCGGCGCGGCGGCTGCGCCCCCCGCCGCGCCGGGAGCAACCCGCACGCCGCTGTCCGCCCCGGGCGCACCGGCATGCGGCATCAGGCTGCTCAGATCGATCGGCATGCCGTAGACGAAGCCCGTGCCGGCCAGCCCATGCGCTAACACGCTCACCTCGGTGGGATTCGTCCGCTCGGAACCGCCCGCGCCCGTGCCATCGAAACCGAGAACGGTCCAGCTTCCAGGCAGGACGTGGTTGGTCGGGTTCTCTGGACTGCGGTTGCGATTGCGCACGAGGCAGCGCCCACTGTCGTGGTCTGTGACAAGACAAGTGCCGCTGCGGGCCGTCACAGCGGTGGGCGCCGCAGTGGGCGCCCGGCGGGGGGACGTGTTGGGCTCGGCGATGGTAGCGACCGGGTCGCCCTGTACGCGCAGCGTGAGAACCTGCGGGCCGCTCCAGCCCTCGCTGTCCGGACTCCCCTCGCGGTGAGCGTACAGATACAGCGTGTGCGAGCCCGAGGGCAGCGTAACATCGAGGGCCCAGCCCGAGGCAGACACGGTGGGGTTGCGCCGGAAGAGCGCCACGTCGGCGCGCGACAAGCCGTAGGTAGCCGTGCCCAGGAGCGCACCGGCGCCTCGCGGACCGTCGAGATACACCTCGACCCGATCAATCCCCGGGCCTGCGTCGCGCGCCGCATCCAGCGCCCAGCCGGCGAGCGAAACGGTGGGGGCCACCGTGGCCCCGTCGGCCGGCGTGTCGACCACCAGCAACACCCCTCCCTCCCGCGCCTGCTGCGCACGGGCGGGGGCTCCCAGCAACAGGAGCGCAAGTACGCCGAGCAGGGCAGCGCGCGGAAGCACACGACGGTAACCAACCATGGTGGCGCTCCTCGCAGCAGCGATCGCGCGGCCGGCTCGGCGGCCCGGGAGCCAGCCCACGCCCTCGTGGCGCCCTATTATGGAGGCTCTGGAGGACGCCCGCTAGGGCACCGGTCGCGCCGGCCCCTGCGGCATTTCTGGTTTGCCGGGCCTTTCTGATATACTCATCGTCGTGTGACGGAAGGCCGCGGTGCTCCGTCCGCAGAGCCGACAGAAACCGCCCGTGGGGCGGCCAATAGAGGCGCTCACAGCACCATTTTCTGGGTGTGGCCAGGTACCGCAGCAGAGCCGCGGGCTGCTGCGCCGCATACGTGCGGGGCCACCTGGGGGTGGTGCTTTGTCGTGGGGACAGAAGTGATGCCGCACAGCCCGACCGGTCACTGGCACCACGCCTTGCTCGGCGAGGCGCGGGCGCTGGCGGACGTGGTCCCCGGTGTGTTGGGCGCGAGCCTCCGCTCGCGCGGCCGTGGGAGACAGGGCCGTGGCTTTCTGGACCCCTGACGTGGGTGTCGGACATCCGACGCGCGCCACGTCGTACGATTGCCGCGCGGCGGCCTCCACCAGGGCCGACCGGCGCGGTGTTTCGTTTCTCTGGTTCGACGGATCTGCCTGTCAGCTGGGCCGCTGGCGCAGGGCGACAGCAGATCCTGTGGGTCCGTCCGGCCGGGGCTGGACGCGGCGCGCGTGGCCGCGCTCAGGACCAGGCAACGGGGGAGGTGAGACGGTTCGAGGCGCCGGGCGGCGCCGCGAACCACCGCCGGGAAGCGGCGACACTGGGGTGGAGGTAGGTCCCGTGAAAAGCGTTGGGCGGCACCTGGTGCTGGAGCTCTGGGGCTGCAAGAACCTGAACTCACCGGATGCGATCGAGGCCGCGCTCCGCGAGATGGTCGCGGCCTGCAACGTCACCATGCTCGACCTCCGGGTGTACCCGTTCGAGCCGATGGGCGTGACGGGCATCGCGGTCCTGGCCGAGTCGCACATCAACATCCATACCTGGCCGGAGTTCGGGTACGCGGCCGTGGACATCTTCACTTGCGGCAGTCGCAAGGATCCGAGCGACGCAATCCCGGCGCTGCGCGAAATCTTCGCGCCCGAGCGTATCGAGTCCATGGAGATGACTCGCGGCATCATGGTCGACCAGCCGGTCGGCGCTGGCGCGGCGGAGTAAGGCTGGGCCCACCCTTCTTGCTCAGAGGAGGGCGGGCCCAGCGCGCTACACCTCGAGCACGATGGGCGCCGCGTCGGTGATGACGCGCGTCCACGCCGCCTGCGCCGCCCGCAGCATCCGCGGGAGCTGGAACAGGGCCTGGTGGGTGGTCCCGTCGTAGAAGCGCAGGTGGGTGAGCCCCGCCGCCTGCAGCCGCGCGTCGACCTCGGCGGCCGACAGTCGATCGGCGGCCATCGTCCGCGAGGCTACCAGGAATCCCCAGCTCTCGCCGAACGACGGCACATGCGCGCGATACGGCGCGACCTGCGGGAACACCTGGCGCACGGTGTGGACCACCGCGAGGTGGGCGTCCCAGACGCCGACATCGGTGCTCTCGGCCTGCACCGCGAGCACGCCGGTCGGCGTCAGGTGCGCGGCGACCAGCTGATAGAACTCGACCGTGAACAGGCGATAGGAGGGGCCCTCGGTGAGCGGGTCGGTGATGTCCACGATGACCACGTCGAACTGCTCGTCGCGCTGGGCCAGCAGTTGGCGGGCATCGGCGTGCACCAGCTCGACCCGCGGATCATCGAACGCCCCTTGATGCCACTCGCCCAGGTGCGCACGGCAGGCGGCCACCGCCTCGGCATCGATATCCACCATCACGACGTGCTCGACCGAGCCGTGGCGCAGGATCTCGCGCAGGGTGGCGCCCTCGCCCCCGCCCGCCACGAACACGCGGCGGGGGCGCTCCGCGAGCAGCATGGCGGGCTGGACCAGCGCCTCGTGGTAGATGAACTCGTCGAGCGAGGCGGACTGGATCTTCTGGTCGAGGTACAGCGCGCGGCCGTAGCTGACGGTGTCGACGATCTCGAGGAGCTGATACGGAGTGCGCTGGCGCACGATCACCTGCGTGAGTTCGCGGGCGATCGTCTCGCCGCGTCGGTTCATGAACGTGTGCCAGAGCGACATAGGTGACTCCTTGGCGCGAGCGGCGACGCGCTCGCGCGAGCATCGCGCGGCAGCGTTATAGCACGCCGCACCAGCAGGTCACGCGACGGCGAAACTGCCGCCACCACCATGAATCAGGAAAGGTAGGGTAGGGGAGATGCGCTTGAGCCGACGCCTCGTTGAGATGAGCCGGGCCTTGGCCACCCCCGTGCTGCTGCTCGACCGGGCCACCTTGCGGCGAGCCTACGCCGCGTTCCGCGCCACCCTGCCGGGGGTCGACTGCTACTATGCGGTCAAGGCGAACCCCCACCCCGCGGTGCTGAGCACGTTCGCGGCCCTGGGCGCCGGCTTCGAGGTGTCGTCGGCCGTGGAGCTGCGCGCGGTGCGCGCGCTGGGAGTGGGGCCCGAGCGGATCATGTCCAGCAACCCGGTCAAGACGATCCCGTTCCTCCAGGAGGCCGTGGCGGCCGGGGTCGACCGCTTCGCCGCCGACTCCCGCGCCGAGCTGATCAAGCTGGCGCACCACGCCCCGGGCAGCCGCGTGTACATCCGGCTGACGGTGGACAACTCGGGCAGCGAGTGGCCGCTGAGCAAGAAGTACGGCGCCAGCGCGGCCGACGCGGTCCAGCTCCTGCGCGAGGCGCGGGCGTTCGGGTTGCGCCCCTACGGACTCACGTTCCACGTGGGCTCGCAGTGTCTGGACAAGGCGAGCTGGGCCGGCGCGCTGCGGCTGTGTCACGAGATCTGGGGCGAGCTGGCGGCCAGCGGCATCGAGCTGCAGATGCTCAGCCTCGGTGGCGGGTTTCCCGTGCGACACACGCGGCCGGTACCATCGTTGGAGGAGATCGCCCACGAGACGCTGCAAGTGGTGCGGAGCCTGTTCCCCGCCGAGCGGCTGGAGCTGACCGTCGAGCCGGGCCGCGCCCTGGTGGGCGAGGCGGGCCTGCTGGTCACCAGCGTCATCGGGCAGGCGCTGCGTGGCAACGAGCGCTGGCTGTACCTGGACGCGGGCGTGTTCAACGCGCTCATGGAGACGATCGAGGGATTTCGCTACGAGCTCCGGACCGAGCGCCAAGGCCCCCTGCGCCGCTATACGCTGGCGGGCCCGAGCTGCGACAGCGTGGACACGATCGCGACCGACGTGCAGCTGCCCGAGTTGAGCATCGGCGACCGCGTGTACTTCCTGCACGCTGGCGCGTATACTCTCAGCTACGCCTCGGGGTTCAACGGGTTCGAGCCGCCACAGGTGGTGATCTGCGACGACCTGGCGCGCCGGGAGCGACACGAGGCACCGCAGGCCACCGCCGCGCTGGCCGGGAGCTAGCCCACGCTAGCCACCGAGCAGCGCGGTCAGGCCCACGAAGCCGTAGCCGCGCTCGCGCAGGGCGGCGATCAGCGCTGGTAGCGCCGGCCCGTCCTGCGACTGCGCGCCGACGTGCATGATGATGATCGCGCCGGGCTCGACCTGCTGGACGCAGCGGGCGACGATCTGGGCCGCGGGAATCCGGCGCCAGCCACCCGAGTCGATGGTCCACAGCACGTTGAACTGGTAGCCGGCGGCGTACGCAGCCTCCAGCACGCGGTCATCGTAGTCGCCGTACGGCGGGCGGAAGTAGGGCTGGGGGCTCTGGCCGGTCAGCTCGACGAGCACGGCCTCGGTGCGCCGGAGCTGCTCCTGGATCTGCGCGCTCGTCTGGCCGCCCTGACGATCGCTGCGGCCGGTGAACGAGCGGTGATCCCAGGTGTGGTTGATCAGCTCGTGGCCCTCGGCGACGATGCGCCGGGTGAGTTCGGGGTTGGCCTCCGCCCAGCGGCCGGTGAGCCCGAAGCTGGCCGGGATGCCCTCGGCGGCCAAAGTGTCCAAGATGAGCGCGGCGTAGCCCGTGTCAGCACCGGCGTCGAAGCTGAGATGGACCACGCGCTCGGCCCCCGAGCCCCGGGTGATGGTGAGCGCGCGGGGGCCGGGTACCGGCGGCAACTGCGCCGCTGCGAGGCCCGGTAGGGCCCAGGCCGCGAGGAGAGCGACGACCGGCAGCCATAGCGCACGACGCATGGAAGGGAGCCTCCTTCGCAGGGCTGAAGGCCGCGGCGACGGCCCTTGCACCCGCACCCCGGTATGTTACAATAGCGTTTGTGGCCCCTCGGCGTGGTATGCCCCCGGCGGGCAGCAACGCGCCCGGCCGCCGGCCGACATTTCATGCGATTCCTGCGCTTCGCGGCCCCTCGGCCGGAGTGACACGAGGGCCACAACTGCTGAGAGGGTATGGCCAAGAAAGACACGATTGAAGTCGAGGGCACGGTCACTGAGGCGCTGCCCAACGCGATGTTCCGCGTCGAGCTGCAGACGGGCCACAAAGTACTCGCCCACGTGTCCGGCAAGATTCGCCTGAACTTTATCCGCATTCTGCCCGGGGACAAGGTCAAGGTGGAGTTGTCACCGTACGACCTGACCCGCGGGCGCATCACGTATCGCGTTCGCTAGCCTGGTCTGGGAGTACCGTAATGAAAGTGCGCACGTCGGTCAAGCCGCGCTGTGAGAAGTGTTTCGTGATTCGCCGGCGGGGCGTGGTCCTGGTGCTCTGCGAGAATCCGAAGCACAAGCAGCGGCAGGGCTAGTACAAACGCTGGCCGCCGGCGGGCGCGGCTAGCAGGGAGTAGGTGGGGATGGCACGCATCGCGGGGGTCGACATTCCGCGGGAGAAGCCGATCTGGGTGGGGCTGACCTACATCTACGGGATCGGGCGCACGCGCAGCTTGGAGATCCTGAGCCGGGTGAACATCGATCCGCAGCGGCGTGTGCGCGAGCTCAACGAGGACGAGCTGGCGCGGATCCGCGAGCTGATCGACCGGGAGTACACGGTCGAGGGCGATCTGCGCCGCGAGGTGAACCTCAACATCAAGCGCCTAATGGAGATCGGCTGCTACCGCGGGCTGCGGCACCGCCGTGGGCTGCCCGTGCGGGGCCAGCGCACGCGCACCAACGCGCGCACGCGACGAGGGCCTCGACGGACAGTGGCCGGCAAGCGGAAGGCGGGGAAGAAGTAAGGCAGACAGTAACCACGAGGCGGCGGCCGTGGCGCCGGCCGCTGCTGGGAGTAGGAGACGGCTGTGGCGGATCGACGGCGGGGTACGACGCGGCCGCGGCGGCGCGAGCGCAAGCAGGTGCCGCACGGCAATGCGTATATCCAGTCGAGCTTCAACAACACGATCGTGACGATCACCGACCCGGACGGCAACGTGCTCACTTGGGCGAGCTCAGGCTCGGTCGGCTTCAAGGGCTCGCGCAAGAGCACGCCGTACGCCGCCGGGTTGGCGGCGGAGAACGCGGCGCGCCGGGCGCAGGAGCACGGGATGCGCCAGGTGGATGTGTTCATCAAGGGGCCGGGCTCGGGCCGCGAGGCGGCCATCCGCTCGCTGCAGAGCGCGGGGCTGGTCATCAACTCGATCGTGGATGTGACGCCGATCCCGCACAACGGGTGCCGGCCCCCGAAGAAGCGGCGCGTGTAGCCCCGCGCACCCCACACGGCCGGCAACGCACGGATGGAGGGTTGATGGCTCGGTATACCGGCCCGGTGTGTCGGCTGTGCCGGCGCGCCGGCATGAAGCTGTTTCTGAAAGGCGAGCGCTGCTTCGGGCCGAAGTGCGCGGTCGAGCGGCGCAACACCCCGCCCGGCACGGCGGCCCAGCGCCGGCGCAAGCAGTCGGACTTCGGGCTACAGTTGCGCGAGAAGCAGAAGCTGCGCGCGATCTACGGCGTGCTCGAGGCGCAGTTCCGCAACGCCTACGAGGAGGCGGTGCGCCGGCCGTCCGACACGGGCGACAACCTCCTGCGCATCCTCGAGTCGCGGCTGGACAACGTCGTGTACCGGCTCGGCTTCGCCGACTCGCGCAAGCAGGCCCGGCAGCTCGTGCGCCACGGGCACATTCTGCTCAACGGCCGGCGCACGGACATCCCGTCGGCGCAAGTGAAGCCGAACGACGTGGTGGAAGTCCACCCGAAGAGCAAGGAGAACGAGTACTTCAAGATCGCCCGCGAGGGCCTGGCCAAGAAGAGCGTGCCGCGCTGGTTGGAACTGGACATCGCGAATCTGCGCGGCCGCGTGTTGGCGGCGCCAGCCCGCGAGGATATCGACACGAACATCAACGAGCAGTTGGTCATTGAGTACTACTCGCGTTAAGCGGCCGGCGGTCCCGGCTGCTGGGGCCGCCACGCGGACCCGTGAACGCGGCCTGGCCTGCCCGGAAGGAGATGAGTTTGGTGGACGAGCTGACGCCGCGAGTCGAAACAGTTCAAATGTCCGCCGATTATGGACGATTTCAAGTCGAGCCGCTGCCTAGCGGCTTCGGCCTGACGCTCGGCAACGCCCTGCGACGCGTGCTGCTGTCGCAGCTCCCGGGGGCCGCGATCACCGCGATCAAGGTGGACGGCGTGTACCACGAGTTCGCCACGATTCCCGGCGTGCGGGAGGACACGACCGAGTTCATCTTGAACGTCAAGCAGATCCGTCTGAAGTCGTTCAGCACGGAGCCCGTGCGCCTGCACCTGCAGGCCACCGGCCCCGGCGTGGTCACGGCCGGCGACATCATGTGCCCGGCCGACGTGGAGATCGTGAACCCGGAGCTGTACCTGGCCACGCTCGATAGCCCCGAAGCCCGCCTCGACGTCGAGTTCACGGTCGAGCGCGGCCAGGGCTACGTGCCGGCCGACGGCCGCGAGCCGGCCGCGATCGGGGTGATCCCGGTCGATGCCGTCTACACTCCGATCCGCCGTGTGAACTTCCAGGTCGAGAACACGCGCATCGGCGCGCGGACCGACCTGGACCGGCTGGTGCTGGAGGTGTACACCGACGGCACGATCGCGCCCAACGAGGCGCTCGCCCAGGCGGCGAACATCCTGATCAACCAGTTCGCTATCTTCACCGACCTCAGCCAGACGACCCGCCGGCCCGAGAAGGCGACCCTGGCCGCTGGCACGGTCTCGCCGCGCATCTACGACATGCCGATCGAGCAGCTGGAGCTGTCCTCGCGCACCTACAACTGCCTCAAGCGGTCGCAGATCACCAAGGTCGGCCAGATCTTGGAGATGAACGAGAACGAGCTGCTCTCGCTGCGCAACTTCGGTCACAAGTCGCTGGCCGAGCTACGCGATCGACTGGCCGCACTCGGCGTCTCTCTCCAGTCGAGCGAGGAGCCGCGCGCCGAAGCGGCCGAAGAGGAGGACGAGGGGAGCGACGCTGAGTTCGAGGACACCGACGAGGCGCCGGGCCGGCGGCCGGTCTATTCGGCCCGCAACTACGAGGAGGAGGAGCGGTAGCCGTGCGACACCGCTGGGGCGGCCGCAAGCTGGGGCGGCCGACATCGCATCGCAAGGCCCTGCTGCGCAATCAGTCCACTGACTTGTTGCGCTACGAGAAGATCCAGACCACCGAGGCCAAGGCCAAGGAGCTGCGCAGCGCGGTCGAGCATTTGATCACGCTGGGCAAGCGCGGCGACCTCCACGCCCGGCGGCAGGCGTACGCCTACGTGTACGACAAACGCGTGGTGGACAAGCTGTTCCACGAGCTGGCGCCGCGGTTCCAAGATCGACCGGGCGGGTATACGCGCATCGTGCGGCTGGGCTTCCGGCGCGGCGATGCGGCGCCGATGGTGCAGATCGAGCTGGTGTGAGCGCGCCGTGGCGACAAGCGGGTGCGAACGCTGCGACTGCTGCTGGAGTACGACGGCACCGCCTATCAGGGCTGGGGGATCCAGCCGACCGTGCCGACGATCCAAGGCGCGCTCGAGGCGGCTCTCGCGCCCGCCCTGGGCCACCCCGTGCGCGTGACGGCCGGCGGCCGTACCGATGCCGGGGTGCACGCCGTCGGGCAGGTGGTCTCGCTGCAGACCGGCTCGCGGCTGCCGCCCGAGACCATCCGCCGCGCGACCAATGCCCGGCTGCCCGCGGACATCCATGTGCGGGCGGTCAGCGAGGCGCCGCCGGGGTTCGATGCGCGCCGCAGCGCCTACTGGCGGAGCTATCGGTACACGCTGTGGCGCGACGAGCACCCGAATATCTGGTGGCAGCGGTACAGCTACCATGTGCACGGGCCGCTGGACCTGGTGGCGATCCGGCGGGCCACGCGCCTGTTGCTCGGCCGCCACGACTTCGCGGCCTTCGCCACGCACCAGGCGCAGGCCAACCGGCCCGAGAGCACGACCCGCACGGTGCTCGCGGCGCGGTGGCACTGCCAAGGCGCGTTCTGGCATTTTGACATCGTAGCCGACGCGTTCTTGCGCCACATGGTGCGGACGATCGTCGGCACGCTGTTGCTGGTGGGCCGCGGGCAACTCGCCCCGGCGGCGGTGGGCGAGATCCTGCGCCAGCGCGACCGCCGGCTCGCGGGGCCCACCGCCCCGGCCGCCGGCCTAACGTTGATGCAGATCGGCTACGCGCCGAGCCCGAGTCCCGGCGCGAAAGGAGAGGCGGGTGAGGACATACACCCCCAAGAAAGCTGAGATCACCCACGACTGGCATCTGGTGGACGCCGCCGGGCAGCCGCTGGGCCGGCTCGCCAGCCGGGTCGCCCAGCTCCTACGAGGCAAGCATAAGCCCGGCTACGCGCCCCATATGGACGTGGGCGACTACGTGGTCGTGATCAACGCCGCCAAGGTGGCGGTCACCGGGCGGAAAGCCGAGCAGAAGCTCTACTACCGCCACTCCGGGTATCCCGGCGGCTTGAAGCAGGAGACGTTGGCGCAGCTGCTGCGGCGCAAGCCCGAGCGCGTGATCGAGCACGCGGTCAAGGGCATGCTTCCCAAGACCGCGCTGGGGCGGCACATGTACCGCAAGCTGCGCGTGTATCCAGGCCCCACGCACCCCCACCAAGGGCAAGTGCGCGGGGAGCCTAGTGCTGCCAGTGAGAGAACGTAAATGCGAGAGGCTGTGCGTCCTCCTACGCGCAACTACACCCCGGCCGTCGGCCGCCGCAAGACGGCCGTGGCCCGTGTGCGGCTCCAGCCCGGTACGGGCAACATCATCGTCAACGGCAAGCTGCTGCCGGAGTGTTTCCCCCGGCTGGCCTACCAACAGACCATCACCGCCCCCCTGCGGATCACCAATACCCTGGGCACCTACAACGTGCAGGTCAAGGTGGTCGGCGGCGGGCTCACGGGGCAGGCCGAGGCCATCCGTCACGGGATTGCTCGGGCGCTCGTGGCCGAGAACGAGGCGTTTCGGCCCGCACTGCGCCAGGCGGGCTTCCTGACACGTGACGCCCGCGTGAAGGAGCGCAAGAAGTACGGCCTGAAGCGTGCCCGGAAGGCTCCCCAGTACACCAAGCGCTAATCCGCACCGGAATCTTCGAGAATGGCGGACCCTACCGAGGGGTTCGCCATTCGTGTCTCCGCATCCGGCTGGCGCAGACGCCCTGGGGAGGTGGCGAGTAGTTAGGACGGCCCTCGGGGCCGCCGCCTGCTATAGCGCTTGACCGCGAGCCCGTGGGCCTCGGCGAGCGCTGGTTGTGCCAGCGGGCTAGCGCAGCGTCAGGTAGGGCAGCAACCGGTCCGCGTACAGGATCAGCGTGCTCAGCAGCCCCCAGAGCACCCCCCCCCCCCCCAGCGGCCGG
>JADGHJ010000220.1 GCA_019686175.1 Chloroflexota bacterium
GAGGTCTGGCGAGACCTGCGCCTGCTAGGCGAGCGCCATCCGCGACTGCACGCGCTCGCTGGCCAGGTCACGAGCGAGGTGCGCGAGGTCGCCGAAGATGGGATCTGGGTCTACTCGCACGGCATCGGCCGGACCTACTGCGTCCAGCGAGAGCAGCTCGAGGCCGCGTGGAAAGCGCTGACGGCTGCGGGGCGCCTGGTCGCCCGCGACCTGGGCCTCAGCCAGGGCGCCGTGACGCTGCTGGCGCACCTACCGTACGTGGAGTACTCCGCCCAGCCGCTGACGCTCCACTACCCTGCCCAGACTCCGCACGAACTGGGCACGATCCAGCGGCGCGACATCGGTGCGTGACGATTCGCGAGGTGTGGCACGCACACGGAGTGCCGCTATCGATCCGTGTCCTAGGCCGCATCGAGGTCCACGTCGCGTGTCTCTGGGCCTAGCAGCGCGAGCACGATCAAGACGACGAACGACACTACGCCGTGCACAGCCATGCCCTGTGTGAACCGGCTGGCGCTGCCGCCAAACTGCCACGCTAGGATCGCGGTCGACCAGCCGGCGATGATCTGTCCCAGATTGTAGGTGCCGGTCGCGCCCGTCGCGCGCACTGCGGTGGGGTAGCGTTCGGCAAGGTAGGCCGGCATAATGCCGAAACCCGCTTCGGCGAAGATGGCCCCGATGAACCCGGCGACGGCGAAGTACCCGTAGCCGGGGATGGTGGGCAGCATCCAGAAGGGGGCGATCAGCGGTGTGGTCACGATGCCCAGTGCGGCCGTGCCCACGAGCGCCCAGCGCCGCCCGATCCGCTGCGACACGGCCCCGCCCGCAATCGAGCCGAGCAGGGACCCCAGGTTCAAGATGATCGACAGCGTGCCAATGTTCTCGCGCGGAAAGTTCATTTGGCTCAACATGGTGGGGTACGCGAGGACCAGCACGTCGTAAGCCCAGATGAGCGCCGCCATCAGAAGCCATGCGTGGAGCGTGCGGCCGAGATACGGTTGCTTGAACACCTCGAACAGCGGGATACGCGGGCGTGTGCGGCCCTCCTGCACGAGCTGCAACCAGGCCGGGCTCTCCTCGACGCCGAGGCGCAGCCAGAGGGCGATGAGCGCTGGCAGGATGCCGACGAAGAACGGCCAGCGCCAGCCCTCGCCCACGAACTGCGCGCCCGTCAGCGCACTGACGATGGCAAACGAGGCCGAGGCGAGCAAGAATCCGATGGAGTAGGAGCCCACAAGGAGACCAGAATAGAGGCCGCGCCGCTCCTTGGGCACGGCCTCCATCGTGTACGAGTAGGCGACGTACTCGCCGCCGATGAACAGTCCGGTCAGGCCGCGCCAGAGCAGTAGCGCGCCGACGCTCCAGGACAGGCCAGTGAGCGCAGTAGCGATCGAGTAGCCGAGGACGGTGAAGATCAAAGCGTTGCGGCGCCCGATCTTGTCCCCGACGTGTCCGAAGAGCAACCCTCCCAGGCCACGCGCGACGTAGGTCATGCCGAGTACGACGAAGCTGTACCAGGTGGGGACTTGGAAGTGCTCCGCGATCGGAACAACGAGCAGGCTGTAGATCGTGAGGTCGTAGGCCTCGAAGGTGAGCCCCAGGAAGTTGGCCGCGAAGATGCGTCGTTGCCAGCCCGCGAGAGTCGCCGGCGCCGCGGTAGCCTGCCCTGCCATTGCCCACCCCCTCGTTCGCCAACGCAGCGCGCCCGCGTCTAGGGTAGCCGCCCTCCGGTGCCCATTATGAGCCCATTGTAGGGCGGGGTACCCTGCCGCGCGCCAGTTCGGCCCGCCGGGGCGCTTGCTGCTGGGGAGGTGCGGCACCGTATGGGCGGAAAACTGTGCTGCGGAGTGTCGATCCGGGGGGCGACACAGGCGCTTCCGAGGGGCTCTCGCGCGTCCGTCAGGTGGGCGGGCCGCTGCTGGCCACGCCGGCCAGTTCGGCCACCAGCAGCTCGACTTCGATCTCGGGATCACCCTCGCCGCGCTTGATCGCCCGGTCGCACGCCAGTAGCAAGGCGTAGGCGCGCTCGAGGTCGTCTTCCGTGAAACGGGCGGCCTGGCGGGCCAGCCGTTCGAGGGCGCGGGGATTGCTGCTCAGGCCGAAAGCCGTGCCCTCCTCGGCCAGCGAGCGGCCCTCGGCCTGCAGCGCCCGGGCGGTGAGCAGACGCCGCACCAGCGCCGCGAGCTGGGGCAGCAGCGCCTCGACTGCCTGTCCCTGCTGGCGGAGGCGGCGCAGCGCGGCCAGTGCTGCGCCCGGCCGACCATCCGCCACGCCGTCGAGCAGGGCGAACACCGTCGTCTCGCTGGGCGCCACCAGCAGGCGTACGTCGGCCTCGCGCACGGGCTGGGCGCCACAGTACAGCGCCAGCTTCGCCAGCTCCTGGTCTAGCCGGCGCAGGTCAGGCCCGACCAGCGCCGCGAGCGTGTCGGCGACCCCGCGGTCGAGCCGCACCTTGCGCACGCGGGCCCGCGCGCTGATCCACTCCGCCAGCTTCCACGGCTTGGGTGCCTCGAAGTCTTGTCGGTACACCAGGCCGGGCGGTAGGGGCGGCAGGGGCAGCGGACGCTCGTCTATCAGCACCAGGTGCGTGCTGGCCGGCAGGTGCGGCAAAAACTCCCACAGCTCGCGCAGCTCACTGTCATCCCCGCGGGCCGGGCGGCCGCGACCCCGCGCGCCGCTTCGGGACGCGATGGGCTCCTCGCTCGACACTCCGCGCCCACCTTTCGCCCGCGCGCTCAGGCCCTGCACGATGACCATGCGCTTCTCGGCCAGGAACGGAAGTGCCTGGCAGCAGGCGATAATCGTGGCGATCGGCGCGGTCTGGCCGTCGAAGCGATCCAAGTTGAACTCGCCGCCGGGCAGCGCCCGCAGGCGATCGATCAGCTTGCGCTGGAGGAACTCGTCGCGGGCGACCTCGTCGGTGCCGTACAGCAGGTAGATCACGGCAGTACAGTGTGACGCGTGATGGGTGTTGAGTGAGGAGTGAGGCGTGATGGGTAGCGAGGATGGCTGGATCGAGTGGTCATCATGCGTATCGCGACCTCACGCGAGCAGACCCAGTCATCACTCATTACTCATCACTCGTCACTTCGACTCCGCTCAGGCGCCAGGGGTGCGTGTACACGTTCATGCTGTCCGGGCGCACGTAGCCGACGACCATGATGTTCAGGTGCTCGGCCAAGAGCACCGACATCGCGGTGGGAGAGGTGCGCGAAACGACGATCGGCACGCGCATGGCGGCCGCCTTCAGCAGCATCTCCGAGGAGATGCGCCCCGAGCTGAGCAGGATGTGGTCCTCCGTCGGTAGCTCCCGCAGCAAACACTCGCCCTTGATCTTGTCCAGTGTATTGTGGCGGCCCACATCCTCAGCGACGACCAGCAACGCCGTACCGTCGCTCAGCGCCGAGGTGTGGACGCCCCGCGACTCGTGGTAGAAGTGCGACTGCGCGTGCAGCTCGCGCATCAGCGCATATAGCTGCCCCGCCTCGACGCGCCGCGTACTATCGAGGCGCCGCCGCTGGACCTCTTCCAGGTAGTCGCGGAAGCTGGTGCCACCGCTACAGCCCGAGGTGAGCACACGCCGCTTCGGCATCTCCACCGGACGGGTTAGCGTCACCTCGGCGATGCGGTCGGCGACGCACACTCGCAGGGCGGCCACGTCGTCCACGCTATTGATGACGCCTTCCAGGTACAGGAAGCCCAGGATCAGACAGTTGAGCTTCCACGGGGTGCACATAAGCGTGACTAGCTCGCGGCCGTCCACCAGCACCGTAAGCGCGATCTCGGCGATGACCGGGCGCTCGACCGGCGTGGCCCGCCCGCCAACTACCCGCACGATGTGGCGCGGGACGACCGGCGTCTCGGGTGGGCGCACCAGGCCGTCCGGTGGCTGGGACCGCGACGTGTCAGGTGTCCCAGACGCCGCTGCTCCGTCGCGCGGCTCGCCGACCACGATCTCCATGGCGTGCCTCGGTTCGCGCTGTGCACCGACATTATCGGGGGGACACGGCTGCTGCACCAAGTGGTGCAGAGCCACAGCATGGCGCGACAGCGCCCCCGGCTTACGGGCGTGCGCTTGGCGGGCGAGGCGGAGCTCAGCGCGGACCCGCGGTCGCCGCTCCCGCCTCTGCCCCAGCGTCCAAGTAGAAGTTGTGGGCGTACAGGTCGGCGATATGCGCCAACTCCTCCGCCGTGAGGTCCGGCGTGTCGCTGGCGCCGGCGAACTCGACGAGCTGCTCCTCGTCGTAGATGTTGGGCAGCGCCGAGGCCACGCTCGGCTCGGCCAGCACGAAGCGCAGCGCTACCTGGCCGATGGTGCGCGACTGTCCCTCGGTCAGGAAGCGCAGGCGCTCCAGTTTCTGGAGACCGTCGAGCAGCCACTCGCGCGGCCGATGGCTGCGGTGGTCGTTCGGCGGGAACGTGGTCTCGGGCGTGTACTTGCCTTCCAGGAGGCCGGAGGAGTGCGGCACGCGGACCAGCAGGCCGACGCCCTTCTCGCGGGCGATGGGGAAGAAGCGCCGGGCCGGGTCCTGCTCGAGCAGGTTGTAGATGATCTGCATGGCCGCCATCGGGCGCTCGCGCAGGGCTTGGTCGCCGTGCTCCGTGCCCTGGATGGCGGGCCCCAGGGCCGCGCCGTATGCGCGGATCTTGCCCTCGTCGCGCAGTCGCTCCAGTTCGGCGAACGTGTCGTCGCGCCGCAGCGCGTCCAGGCGCGGGTTGTGCAACTGGTAGAGGTCGACGTAATCGGTCTGCAGTCGCCGCAGGCTCTGCTCCAGCGCCTTGCGCACGAACACGGGCGACCAGTCCTGGGGCAGCTCGCGCTGGCCGGTGCGCGGGCCGCTATAAGTGTAGAAATCGTAGCCGAACTTGGTGGCTAGCACGACCTGGCTCCGGCGACCGGCGAGCGCCTTGCCGACGATCCGCTCGCTCTCCCCGTTGCCGTAGGTGTCCCCGGTGTCGAAGAACGTGATCCCGAGGTCCAGCGCCCGGTGGAGCAGGCGCAGCGCCGTCGCCTCGTCGCGCTCGCCCCACCAGGTCGTACCGATGGTCCAGCAACCGAAACCAATCTCCGAGACCTGTAGCCCTGAGGTGCCTAGCGGACGATAGCGCATGCTCTTCCCTCCAGTGCTCCAGTCTAGCATGCGCTCCGAGCCCACGCGCGACTCCAGGCTAGCTGCGCAGGAGCCCCCACTCGTAGCCTTGCAGCAGGATCAGCTCGCGGAGCATGAACCGTAGCGACGCGCCAGGGCTGGCCACGGCCGGGCTGTTGCGGGCCGGCGAGCCGTAGGCTTCCAAGCCGGCCGCGCGCGCCATCCGCAAGATCCGTAGCATGTGGGGAGGGTCGCTCACCAACAGGACGCGTGACCAACCGTAGGGGAGCAGGACGTCGGCTGCCGCACGGATGCTCTCGAGGGAACTGCGCCCTTGATCTTCTAGCAGAATCGCCCCTGCGGGTACCGCCTGCGCCCGCAGGTAGGCGGCCGCCACCCCGGCTTCCGAGTAGCGGTCGCCCTCTCCGACCCCGCCCGTGACGATCAGCCGCGGAGCGTAGCCGCTACGGTACAGCGCCAGCGCGTGGTCCAACCGCGCCTGCAGCACGGGCGACGGTTCCCCGTTCCACTGCGCCGCGCCCAGTACGAGGATCGCATCCACCGGCTGTCGCTCGTCGCGGGTGCCCTGCCACCAGACCGCCACGAACAGGGCCGCGTGGTGGAGCACGACCACGGCCACCACGAGCAGGGCATACCCCCACCAGCCACCCCATGAGAACGTCGGCAAAATGCCGGGGTAGCGCCACTCCAATCCTGGGGCGCGGCCAATCGCGGGGGGCGCGGCCACCACCTCCCTGTGCCAGCCGGACTCGACCCCCGATAGCTTAGCGGGGTTCCCTCGCCACGGGCAACTATCGGCCCAGCCCGTGTGATCCGATTCATCTGCTCACTGTAGTACACCTCTCAGACAACTATGGTGGCCTGGCCGCACACTAGCGACGAGGCGATGCTCGTGGGGCGCGATCGGCGCGCACCGGGAGCACGAGTTGCAAGCGAGGAGGAGGTCATGCGAACGAACCCTCTGGGGCGCAAGGTGGTGGTGGCTGCGTTAGCGGTGGGCGTGGCGCTGGCTGGGGCGGCGATGCCGACAGGCCGTGCGGCGCACGCTGGCGAACTGGCTCAGGGGGGGCGCGGTAGTCCAACTACGGCTCCCCAAGGTGGGACGTTGCAGCCGCTGACGCTTCCCCGCGGCGGCCAGCTAGGGGGGCTTGGTGCTGGCGGCGGGACCGGGGGCAACCAGGGCGTCGGGAACGTAGGCAACCCGGCCGGGAACTCGTCCGCTGGCGCGGGCGGCTCTGGCGGCACGGGCAATCAAGCCTCCACGCCCGGTAGCGGGAGACAGACTTTGCAGGGCAGCGGCTCGACCAGCACGGGCCGGACGATCACGGGTAGGAGCGGCCCAGGGAGCGAGCCGAGCACGGCCGGTAGTCCAAGCGGTTCTCAGCACGTGCAGGCGCAGTACAACCCGTACCACATCTACGGACACGCGGCGCACTTCGTGCAGCACGTGCCGGTGATCTACCACGTGTATCACGGGCCGTTCTTCGTGTACGACTTCGAGTGGTACTTCTACCGGCACATCAGCTTCCCGTGGCTGTATGCCGTCTACGTCGAGGAGCCGATCGCGGTCTGCTCCACCGAGTACTACTTCTACGAGGGCTTGTTCTACTGCTTCGTCGGCGACCTCTAAGGAACGGTCCCGAGACAGCGCCCCCGCCCATGGGCGGGGGCGCTGTCCGTTGCGGGGGCTAAGTGATCCACACGAGCGCCTGCCATTCGGGGGTGCCACCCTCCTGAAGCTCACCCGGCTGGGTCGGAGCCGACAAATGGATCAGGCGGGCGGGCGACACGCCCCGCGCGTTGAGCGCGCTCGCGAGCTCGCTCAGGGAGCCCCCCTGCAGCACTACCCAGCGGCCCGCGGCCCCGTCGGCCGGAGGGCCGGCTTGCGGCCCTCGTGACTGGGGAGGTGGCTCGGGGCGCGGCGGCCGGCGGCCCGCCTGTTCCGGCCCCGGGCGCCCGCTTTGCTCAGGGCGCCGGCCGCGATTATAGGGCGCTTGCCACCGTGGGAAGCC
>JADGHJ010000221.1 GCA_019686175.1 Chloroflexota bacterium
CCGGGCCGCGGCCTGCCAGCCCGCCGGGGCCCTGGCCACCACCCGGGCCCGGGCCGAGCGGGATTCCGCGCCCGCCTCCCACGCCCGCAGTGCCCACGCCTGCTACCCCACTGCCAGGGCGGCCGCCAGCAGCCGGGCCCGAGACGTATACCTTGCCAAGGCCGGGCGGCCCCGCTCCCACCCAAGGGCCAGGACCTTGGCGTGTGCCGCGGCAAGACGCCGGGCAGACACCCGGGGGCGCCGTGCCCGCCCCGCCCTGCGACTGGTACTTGGCAGGCATGTGGGAATCCGACAGCGGGCCAGTCGCTCCCGGCGAGCCCGCCACCCCCGTCTCTCCAGCGAGCCTCACCTTCCGCCAGTTCGGAAGCTACCTGGTCGGCACCCATGCCGACGAGACCATCACCTACTACGGACGGTGCACCGGCGATCACGTGGACCTCGAGGTGTGGAACGGATGGGAGTTCGTCGGCCGGCAAGTGGGACGCATCGCGCCCGACGGACAGTCGATCACCTTGACGTGGGTCGAGTGGGGGGGCACGAGCAGAGAGGCGCCCGAGACCTTCATCGGCCGGGCCCGGCGGCTACGCTGAGGGCTCGCCACACTGGGGTGCAGCCAACACCGCTCCCGGGATTGAAGCGGCGGGCCGGCCCGCCGTGTGAAGGCGTGGTCGTCGGCAGTCCGGAGCAAGGCGGCTAGGTGCCCTGGGTACCCTCGAGGAAAGCCAGCACGGCCTTCACCCGCGGGTGGATCGCCTCTTCCCGGTCGATGTTGAGCGCCTGGAAGATGCTGCCGACGTAGTTCTCGACGGTCTTCTCGGTGAGCACCAACTCCTGGGCGATCCCCCCATTGGAGTAGCCCTTGGCCATCAAGGCGAGGACCTGGCGCTGCCGCTCGCTGAGGTTGTCGATCGGCGAACGGGGCCGCGGCCGCAGCGCGTCCACCAGCGCCGGATCGAGCACCACCAGGCCCGAGGCCGCACCTTCGATGGCCCGCACGAGGGTGGCGGTGTCAGTCACCGACGACTTGAGCAGGTACGACCAGCCGCGCGCCTCACCGGCCGGCAGGCTGGCGATGTACTGCTTGTCGCGGTGGGCCGACAGCAGCACCACGCCGACATTCGGGTGCTTGGCGCGGATGCGCGAGGCCGCCTCGATGCCGTTGAGCCCGGGCCCCAGCTCGATGTCAGCCAGGACCACGTCGGGCACGACGCGGTCCGCCTCGCGGATCGCCGCCTCGCCGGTGGCGACTGCGGCGACCACCTCCACCGTCGGCTGCATGGCGAGCGCGGTCTGCAGCATGTCGCGGAACAGCCCCTCGTCCTCGATTACCAGTACCCGCACAGGGGAAGGACGCTCGCTCACGGGCTCCTCCGCATTCCAACCGGCTGCACGCTCTGGCTGAGAGTATAGCGTCCCGCCGGGCGCCCTGCCGGCCAATTCGCGGTCCCACATGGTGGGCTACACTCCCCTGGGAAGTACTGCGACGAGGGAGGCGACATGCCAGCGCGCGAGGCCCCGGCGCGCCTGTGGCCGATCAGCATGCCCATCGAGATCAAAGGCTACGACATCGACGCCTGGGGCATCGTCAGCAATATCGTCTACGTGCGGTGGCTCGAGGACCTGCGAACCGCGCTGCTGTGGTCGCTGGTCGACTGGCAGCGCTGCTACCGCGAGGGGCACGGGCCGGTGCTGGCGCGCACCGAGATCGACTATCGCCGGCCGCTCCGCCTCGGCGATCCAGTGGTCGGCCGCATGTGGGTGGAAGGCGCGGGGCGGTCGCGCTGGCGAGTGGGTGCCGAGTTCGCCGTCGAGCAACGGGTCATGGCCACCGCCCGTCAGGAAGGGTACTGGGTGGATTTGCACACCGTGCGGCCGGTGCCGTTACCGGAGGCGCTACGCGCGCGGCTCGCGGCCGCGGGTGCCCCCCCTCAGGGACCATGAGCCTACCGGAACGTGAACCCCCAGTTGTAGAAGCGCAGATAGTCGGGAATGTGCTCCAGCCAGTACTCGCCGGTGTGGTCGCCCGGCCAGATGTTGAACTGGTGCTCGATGCCGCGCTCCAGCAGCACCTGGTGGAGCTGTTCCACGCGGAAGATCCAGGGGTCGGCATCGCCGACATCGAGCCAGATGTGAAGCGCGCCGATCTCCGGTGCATGGGCAGCGAGGTAGATCGGGTCGCGGGCGTTGAACTCCTCACCGGTGCCCAGAAAGCCCACCACGCTGTTGTCCTCACGGAGCGAGGGGCTGTGCGCCCCCACGATCCCGAACACCTCGGGATGCGTGAACGCCTGGACCAGCGCGCCCGTGCCGCCCATGGAGAGGCCGCCGATGGCGCGGCGGTACGGGCGGCGCAGCGTGCGGTAGGTGCCGTCGATGTGGGCCACAAGATCGACGGTCACGTAGTCGCCCCAGCGCGGACCGTTGTCGGCGTGGTTGATCCAGTAGCCGAAGTCCCCTTGGGGCATGACGACGATGAACGGCTCCACCTCGTGGAATTGGATCGCCTGATCGAGCTGATCGATCAAGCCGATGGCGGGCCACTCGGCGAAGTCGCCGCTGGCGCCGTGCAGCAGATAGAGGACGGGATAGGCGCGGCTGGAATCGTCGTAGTCCGGCGGCAGATAGAGATAGTACGGCATCTCGCGAGCGAGCGCACGGCTGTAGAAGGTCATCTCCAGGAAGCGGCCGCGGATCGGACCGACGTACTCGGGCAGCGGGTTGTCGAGCGCGAAGCGGCCGCCAGGGGGTCGACGCGGCTCGGGGAGCGGCTGCGGCGTGGGGAGCCCAGCGGGCACTGGCACCCCCCGCGCGTCCCGTGGGATGGGCGTCCCGAAGGGATTGGCGCGGCGCCGCGCGCTGGCCTCCTCGGCCGGGGGCGGTGCGCTGGCGTCTCGTGGGAGGAGGACCAGCGCAAGGCTCGCCACCAGCACGGGCACCAGCGCCCAACGCCACTGATCCGCCCGCGAGGGGAACGCGATGCGCCGCTGGATCAGCCACCACACCAGCAGCAACCCCGCCACTTGCAGCAGCGTGTTCCAGCCGCGGCCCAGCGCGCCGTACCAGCCGAGCGCCTGCAGCACGACGCCGATCACCACCACCAGTACGATGTGCGCCGTGTAGGCATACAGGGCGTTCTGGCCCAGCGGCATGAGCAGCCAGCCCAGCGCTCGGTACAGTGGGCGCCACGCCTTGGTCACCAGCAGGAACAGGAAGAGGAACACGATCCCGGAGGCAAGCAGCCGACCCGGCCGGACATCGCCCTTGCCGAACAGCAGCACGACGATATTGGAGGAGTCGACCAACGCCGGCTGCTTCAGGGACAGCCATTGCCACGGGAGATCGCCCAGGCGGTACAGCACCAGCAGGCCGAGAAAGCCGATGCCGCTGGCGATGAAGAGCCAGTCCTGCGCGCGAGGCGAGACCCACGCCGCTACGCGCTCGCGATGGTAGCCCAGGACCATGGCGGTGAAGAACAGGACCTGCCACGCGGAGAAGTGGAACAGGTAGTTGCCCGCGATCTGCCAGGGGACCTCGGCGTAGTCGGGCGCGAGCTGGAATGCCAGCCACAGCCCCCAGGACAGGAGCAGCAACACCCGCGTGCGACCGGCCACCAGTAGGTACAGCGCGACGGGCGCCACGGCGAGCAGCAGGGTGTATAGGACCATTACATCGATCAGGTAGTACGTGCGGTGTAGCGTGAGCACCGAGACGATGAGCCCCACGGGGTCGGCCAGGGACACGCCCGTGGCCCAGGGCAGCTCGAGCGCCTCAGAGACCACGATCAGGGGCAGGGTCACGGCCACCGTCAGCAGGTACAGGGTGCCCGCGCGCGCGAGCGCCTTCTGCATGGCCACCGGCAACCCGTCGCGCCGGGCGAGGCGTCCGTAGACCACCCCGACCAGCAGCCCCGACAAGAAGATGAAGCCCTCGGCGGCGGACGTATAGAAGCGGTTCCCGCCCGTGAGAGCGTACAGCCACGAGGGCCCGCCGATGTGATCGACGATCATGGCGACCACGGCGAAGCCGCGCAGGAAATCGAGCCGCAAGTCGCGGCCACCCTCGGGGCGGTAGCCGCCCCAAATGGAAGCGAGGAGTGGCGCGCTTCGCGCTCGGCTCGGGGCGGCGGGACTGGCAACGCCCACCGGGACACTCCTTATGCGGGCAGGTCTGCGGCCGACACGGCAGTGCCTCTCGCAGAAAACGCGCCAACCCGTCCGAGCGGCGCGCCATCGCTACCGAATTATGCCGCGGGGCCGACCACGCCGCTAGACGATGCACGGGAGGCAAAGTGCTAGCCGACACGCGGCGATGCACCAAGCCTAGGCCGTGGCGGGTGGCCGCGAGCCCCCCGGGCGGGGGTATAATTTGCGACGGGTCGTAGGAAGGCGGATGGCCGCTGCGGCGCAAGCCGTAGAGGAAAGTCCAGACAGCACAGAGCAGGGTGCCCGGCGCAAGCCGGGGTCGGGTGACCGACGGTTAGAGCCACAGAGACCAAGGCCGGCACGTCGCGGGGCAACCGGCGGCGTGCTCCGGAGTGAAAAGGGCAATCCCCCCCGCTGCAACCCGAAGCATGGCCGATGACGCTGCTCGCCGAGGCCAGGGTACGGGGCAGCCGCCGCGAGGCGGCCGGTCGCTGGTGCGACCGAGACAGATGGCCATCACGAACAGAATCTGGCTTACGACCTTCCTGCGACCCGCTCCTCGCTGTCTACCCCATGAGGCCCAGGGGATCGCGCCTATACGGCCCCCTGCTACTGTCGCTCGCCGCGCTGCTGTAGGCTGCGGATCAGCCGCTCGGTGCGTTGATCGGCGTAGTAGTTGTGCACCACCAGCAGGGCGTGGATCAGCCCCGGCACCCAGAACAGCGCCGTGAGTAGCAAGTTCAACAGCGCTTGGAACGGTTTGCCGCAGAGCAGCACGGCCAGCGGCGGTAGCAGCACGGCCACGAGGTACAACATCCACCATCCCTCCCGGCCACGAGTGCTCGCACCCGTGCCTCTCCTCCGAGCATAGGGCCTCGCGTGGACTCGCGCCAGCGTCAGACCTAGGCTCTAGTGCGGGATCGGCGTAAGGGGCGGACGGCCCTCGAGCACGGCCACAACGTTCTCCGCGGCCAGGCTCGCCATGCGCGTGCGGGTAGCCACGCTGGCACTGCCGATGTGCGGCACCACCAGGCAATTGGGCAGCGTCAGCAACGGGCTCGTAGCCGGCAGTGGCTCGGGGTCGGTCACGTCGAGCGCGGCGCCCGCGATCCAGCCCTCTCGCAGCGCGGTGTCCAACGCGGCGCTGTCCACCAGTGGGCCCCGCGCCGTGTTCACCAGGTAGGCGGTGGGGCGCATGCGCCGCAGTGCGGCCGCATCGTAGCGGTGCCGCGTCTCCGGGGTGAGCGGCAGGTGGAGGCTGATGAAGTCGCTGTGGGCCAACAGCTCATCGAACGCGACCTGGCGCGCGCCCAGCTCGCGTTCCAGCTCGGGGCGGGGTGCGCGCGCCGTGTACAGGATGGTCATGCCGAACCCTCTGGCCCGCCGAGCCACGGCGGCGCCGATCCGGCCGGCGCCGTCGATGCCCAACGTGGCGCCGTGCACGTCGCGGCCCAGGAGTAGCAGCGGCGCCCAGGTGGTCCAGCGGCCCTCGCGCACGAACCGCTCGCCCTCCGGCAGGCGCCGAGCGATGGCTAGCAGCAGCGCGAAGGCCAGGTCGGCGGTGGTCTCCGTGAGCACGCCGGGCGTGTTGGTGGCGACGATCCCCCGGGCGGCCAGCGCCGCCAGGTCCAGGTTGTCATAACCAACGGCCATGTTGGCCACCACGCGCAGGCGGGGTGCAGCGGCCAGCAGCTCGGCGTCCACACGCTCGGTCAGCAGGCACAGCAGGGCATCGGCGTCGGCGACCTGAGCCAGCAGCTCGCGGCGGGGCATCTCCTCGTCGCTGTCCCACACGCGCACCCGGGCGACGCGCTCCAGTAAGGCCAGCGCCTCGCCTGGGAGGCGCCGCGTGACCAGGACGAGTGGGCGTTGCGGCATCTCAGTGTCGTGGACGCGCATCGGGCCGCTACTCACTCAGCGCAGCTCGATCCGGCGCGAGGCGAGGTCGAGCCGCAGCTTGTCGTCCTCGCGGAGGAAGCCGAGCTTATAGTACACGCGCCCGCTGGAGTTCCCGCGTCGCGTGTGCACACGAACGACCACCTCGGCCCATTCCGTGGCCGGGTCGGCGTCGAGATAGCCCGCCTCGCCCCAGGCCATCGGACGCACGGTGAGGTCTTCCATCTCTAGCTCGTTCTCGTCTTTACGGAGCAGCTCCGTGTAGCCCTCTTGGTACGACGCTGCAGTAGCGTCGTCGGCCGTGTACAGCGCGGTCACGTACGCCCGGGCAGCTTCCACGACGTCGGTGCTGGCCACGCGCTCGCGCACCTCGGGCGGTGGGGTCGGCCGTGGGGTGCGCACGGCGGCGGGCGCCGCGCCCCCCGGGGACTGGGCAACGGGTGGTGCTGGCACCCGGGGCTGGGGCCAGCAACCGAGGCCGCCGACCGCCAGCGTGATGCCGAGGATGCCGAGCACGGCCCGCCGATGGTCGAACAGCGGCCGGGCGGTGAGCCAGCGGGGCGACCGGAAGCCTCGTCGCATGAGCCGCCTAGCATCCCGACGAGGGCGTGAGATTCGTCGTGCCCCCGGGATCGAGACTGATCGGCTGCTGGATCAAGATGCCGGGCTGACCACCCTGGACGGGGATATCGTAGCCGGTGAGCATGCGCGGCAGCGCGCCGATGTTGTACGGCGTGATCTGGGGCTGGAGGTTGTAGGGAACACTCTGCGTCACTCCAGGCCCGTACATGTAGGTCCCGAGCGTGTAGTTCTGGTTACCGGTGCCGCTATTGCCGGTCAATCCGAGGCTACTGAGCAGGGCGCTGAGGTCCAGCCCGCCAACGCACAGGCGTTGCGGTGTCTGCTGGGCCGCCGCGCGATCAGCCGGAGGCGGCGCAGCAGGCGACCACGCAGCGGGCGGCGCCTGCGAGGAGGCGTCGGGCGCCGCTGCTGGCGGCCCGTAGGCTGCCGCATCCGGCGGTGGGGCATACCCCTGCCAGCCGTAGGGAGGCGGTGCGTACGGGGGCGCGGGATAGGGG